>NZ_JAVRCL010000040.1:0-75488 GCF_034530775.1 Nostoc sp. DedSLP04
TCATTTGTTATTTCGGAGTACTCATTTGTTATTTCGGAGTACTCATTTGTTATTTTGGAGTACTCATTTGTTATTTCGGAGTACTCAATATGCCCTAGCAGATTTAAGATTCTATCATTAACGGTTCGTTTTCCCAAAAATGCTCAATCAAAACCAAATACCTTTATTAGATGCCTTAAAAGCGAATGGAGCAAGACCTCATGCGCCTTTTTACACTCCAGGACATAAACTAGGTGAGGGAATTTCTCAACCTTTGGCTGACTTACTTGGTAAAGCCGTCTTTCAGGCTGATTTAACCGAATTAGCAAATTTAGATAATCTTTTTGCACCCCAAAGCGTTATTCAAGAAGCACAACAACTTGCAGCTGAGGCATTTGGTGCTTCGCAAACATGGTTCCTTGTCAATGGTTCTACCTGTGGAATTGAAGCGGCAATTCTGGCTACCTGTGGCACAGGCGATAAAATTATTCTGCCTCGGAATGTACATTCTTCGGCGATCGCAGGTTTAATTCTCTCTGGTGCTATACCAATTTTTCTCAATCCTGAATACGATCCAGTTTTAGATATTGCTCATAGCATTACACCCAATGCTGTACAAGCTGCACTCCAACAACATCCAGATGCGAAAGCAGTATTAATAGTTTATCCAACATATTACGGTGTTTGTGGAGATTTGAGTGCGATCGCCAACATTACACATCAATATAATATCCCTCTACTCGTAGATGAGGCACACGGCGCACACTTTGCCTTTCATTCAGAATTACCCACTCCAGCTTTAGCCGTAGGTGCTGATTTAACTGTACAATCCATCCACAAGGTACTCGGTGCGATGACACAAGCATCGATGCTGCATATTCAGGGTAATAGGATAGATGGCGATCGCATCAGTAAAGCTTTGCAACTCTTACAATCTACCAGTCCTAGTTATTTACTTTTAGCTTCTTTAGATGCAGCGCGTCAGCAAATGGCACTCCACGGAAAAATGTTGATGTCTCGCACTTTGCAACTTGCTGAAGAAGCTAGAACCAGAATCAGTCAAATTCCTGGATTATCATTTTTAAGCCCCCCTTTAAAAGGGGGGTTGGGGGGATCTCCCGGCTTTGTAACTTTAGACAAAACGCGACTAACTGTCACTGTTTCTGGTTTAGGTTTAACCGGATTTGAAGCAGATGAAATTCTAGATGAAAAATTTGCTGTCACTGCTGAATTTGCCTCACTACAACATCTCACCTTTATCATTAGTTTAGGCAACACCCCAGCCGATATTGAACAATTAGTGCAAGCTTTCACTACCCTCGCCAAAGAATATCGCCGAAGCAACTTGACTGTTAAAAACCAGGTTTGGCTAAATTTAGACAAAACACTAGATTATGCTTTCCAACTTTCTCCCCGTGAAGCTTTTTTTGCTGTCAGTGAAATCCTACCTTTGACACAAACCAATAAACGCATTTGTGCTGAAATCGTCTGTCCCTATCCCCCAGGAATTCCTGTGTTAATGCCGGGAGAAGCGATCGCCAAACCCGTCCTTGACTATCTGCAACAAATCCAGGCAATGGGAGGATTGATCGGTGGTTGTGCTGATAGTAGTTTCCGCACCCTAAAGGTAGTAAAAGAATGACTTATATGGTAAATTTAAGGATAATAATTTGAGATCGTTACTCACAATCTTTCCTCCTTTGTCAAACTTACCTAAATAATCCTTTCTTAAAAATAAATTTAAATCAATGAAGATAAATTTTTTGTTCGTACCAGCAGTTGTACTTTCCTTAGTAACGACCTTCAATAGAGTTACTTTTGCTCAAAGTCCAACTAATACTATTGCACCAAGTAACAATGCTCAAGAAATAGAAAAAAATAATAATATCAAGAAATTGTTAGAGATAACTGGCGCGAAAAATCTTTCTAGACAGATTATCACTCAACTATTAAATGATTTCAAGTCCGAATACCCCCAAGTTCCTCAAAAATTTTGGGATACTTTTGCTGCTGAACTCAAGATAGATGATATTGTAAATGAGATTATTCCTATTTATAATAAATACTTTACTAATGAGGAAATCAAACAAATCATTGCATTTTATCAGACACCTTTAGGACAAAAAACAATTACCGTTATTCCCCAAATCAGTCAGGAATCTACTGCTATTGGTATAAGATATGGAAAAGTAGCAGCCCAAAGTGCCTTAAAAAAATTGGAAGCAGAAGGATATATCCGCCCTAGTCGATAAAACGGTCTATGATGTTAACTGGAATTTAGGAATGGGTAATTTTTAGGTTTTGCTCAATTACCAATCCTGCCAAAAAGCAGGAAAGGAAAAAGATTCTTTTTGCTCCCCTACTCTCCCTCTGTCTATTGTTTACTTCCTCGATCGAGCAACTTTAAACTCAGATCAACTCTGCTCTCCACCTTCTACAATAAAGATCCCTATCCTCCACGAATTCCCTTGTTAATGCCGGGAGAAGTCATCAAGAAATCCATTCTTGATTTCTTGATTACCTGCAACACATCCAGGCGATGGAGGGATTTATCAGTGGTTACAATCATACTAGCCTCAAAACTTTGAAAGTTTTGAAATAACGTCTTAACTCCTAACTCCTGAATTATTGTTGATAAAAATTTAATTCATGCAGTCAACAGTAAATATGCGGTTGAGCAGATAATTTGGATAAAAGTATATAGTAGTTATACTAATGTGAAACTTCAATAAAAATAGCTAGCTAACTAGTGCAATCTTTGATTTATACCCATAGGATCGTCTTGATGATTCCTAAACTAGAAGATGAAATCAAAAACCTATTATATTTGGGGGTTAGTAACAGTTCCGATTGTAGTCACTCTAGCGCTGGGTTTCTCAGCAAGAGCGAACGCAGTTGAGTTAGGCGCTGCCTCTGATTACAATGTATTTGTTTTGGGAGATATCTCTCAAAAATATACAGATATCGAAGGAAAAGTTGCTGCTGGCGGTAACATAAATTTCGTCGGCGGACTTGGAAGCAGACTTTCTGGTAATAGCGGCAACGTAGTAGTTGCTGGACAGAATTTAACTCTGAGCAACGGTCAAGTCTACCACGGTAATGCTGTCTATGGAGGCAGTGCCAATGTATCCAGCAATGTGGGATTTCCCCAAGGAACTCTCAGCCAGGGAAATCCCATCAACTTCAATGAAGCAGGGAAACAACTGCGAGGACTATCTGAATATTTGGCAACCTTGACTCCTACTGGTAACACAACAGTTCAACCTTGGGGTGCTATTAACCTTAGTGGCAGTGGTACTGCTTTCAATGTTTTTAATCTTGCAGGCTCATCTGTCTCCAAGACAAATTATTTTGAAATTAAGGGGGACGCAAATTCAACTATCGTTGTCAATATCAGCGGTAAGGATGTGTCGCTGCAAAACTTTGGGTTTAATATCATTGGTGCAGATAAACAAAAGGTAATTTACAACTTTTATGAAGCAACTAACTTAACTGCTAGTGGAATTGGCATCCAAGGTAGTATTCTTGCGCCTTTGGCTAATTTCAATTTCAATAACGGTCAAGTTAACGGCAATGTCGTGGTAGCTTCTTTGACAGGAAATGGTGAGTCTCACAACTATCTATTTAATGGCGATCTGCCAGATGTGCCAATAAAGTACTACACTCCGCCTAAGCCTCCCATTCGTAAAGTTCCAGAGCCTGGAAATCTTCCAGGTTTAGGATTAGTTGCTGTCGTATTTGGTTTGTTTCGCTACAAACGCAATCAAGCAACTTGTTTAGAATAATTAAAAATTTTTGGCAGCATAGCGCATAACGGGAATTTGTTTACAGATTTTCGCTCATGCGCTATTTACTTGCTCTCTACCTTCTACAATAAAGATAGACTTTATTGAGATTTGTATAGTTGGGGATCGGCTGTCATGGCTCCCGCCGTTTTAATTCAAAATCTGCAAAAACGTTACGGTACAGTGGTTGCCGTCCAGGATGTTTCTTTTCAGGTAGAATCAGGAGAAATTTTTGGTTTACTTGGCCCCAACGGTGCGGGGAAAACTACAACCTTGCGTGCTTTGTGTACGCTAACCACACCGGATGCAGGCATTATCGAAGTATCTGGCATCTCTGTGTTAGATAATCCGAAAGTGGCAAGACAACGACTAGGCTACGTAGCTCAGGAAGTCGCTATAGATAAGGTGTTGACTGGAAAAGAACTGCTGCAATTGCAAGCAGCACTTTATCACCTTCCAAAGGCAATAGCCAAACAGCGGATTGAGACGGTATTAGACTTACTCGGTTTGCAAGAATACGCCAACAAAAAGACAGGAACCTACTCAGGCGGTTTACGTAAGCGCCTAGACTTGGCTGCTGGATTGCTCCATGCACCGGATGTTCTGGTATTGGACGAGCCAACTGTAGGGCTTGACATAGAAACCCGTTTTGTGGTGTGGGATTTCCTCAAAAAATTACGCGCTTCTGGGACGACGGTAGTAATTACCAGCCATTACTTAGAAGAAATTGACGCTTTAGCCGATCGCGTGGCAATTATAGATCGCGGCGTTGTCATTGCCAGCGATACACCTTCGCAATTGAAAGATCGAGTAGGGGGCGATCGCATCACCTTGCGAATCCGCGAGTTTTCCCCCATTGAAGAAGCTGAAAAAGCTAAAAACCTCCTGAAACCTTTACCTTTTGTCCAAGAAGTCATCATCAACAGCGCTCAAGGTAATTCACTCAACTTGGTAGTGACACCTCAGAATGATGTTCTGATTAACATACAGCAAGCGCTGAATACCGCTGGCTTGCCCATATTTGGCATCGCCCAATCTCGCCCCAGCCTCGATGACGTTTATCTCGCTGCCACAGGACGCACCTTACTGGATGCAGAACTCGCAGCCGTCGCCACCCGCGATCCCAAAGCTGAAAAGAAGCAGAATATGAGATAAGGAATGGGGAGTGAAGAAGGGAATAGGTGACAGGTTAGAGGGTACAGATTATTCTCTGTCACCTGTCATCTCTCCCCTAATCCCAATCCCCAATCTAAAATCCAAAATCCAAAATCCAAAATTGCCATGAGTGTTACTCCTAAATCTGATATCAATTGGCAGCCGCTAGCATCGCCGCAAGCAGATGTTAATACTGCACCTAACTTTTTCGGTGAATTGGTACAAGAGACGTTGGCTTTAACTCGTCGCTTGTTCATTCAGTTGCAACGCCGTCCCTCATCTTTGGTTGCTGGAATTATTCAGCCAGTAATGTGGTTAGTGCTATTTGGCGCTTTGTTCCAAAATGCCCCCAAGGGTATATTTGGTAATACAGCAACAAATTACGGACAATTTTTAGCTGCTGGCATCATTGTGTTTACAGCCTTTGCTGGGGCGCTGAATGCTGGTTTACCCGTAATGTTTGACCGCGAGTTCGGCTTTTTGAATCGTTTGCTAGTAGCACCCTTAGCATCGCGGTTTTCCATTGTTTTTGCCTCAGCCATTTTTATCATCAGCCAAAGTTTGTTGCAAGCAGCCGTAATTGTTGCAGCAGCAGCATTTTTGGGCGCAGGACTTCCAGATGTAGCTGGTTTAAGTGCGATCGCTCTAATTGTTTTGCTCTTAGCTTTGGGTGTAACAGCCATCTCCCTCGGTTTAGCTTTTGCTCTACCCGGACACATTGAATTGATTGCAGTGATTTTCGTCACTAACCTACCACTATTGTTTGCCAGTACTGCTTTAGCACCCCTATCCTTCATGCCTAAATGGTTGCAGGTTGTAGCTACCCTGAATCCTCTCAGTTATGCGATCGAACCAATTCGCTATCTCTATTTCCACAGTAGTTGGGAACTAGGTAGTATAGTGATGCAGGCTCCTTGGGGCGATGTTACCTTTGGGGGAGCATTGCTGGTGTTGTTTGGCTTTGCCCTAGTCGCGTTGCTGAGTATTCAACCCCAACTGCGGCGGACTCTGGCTTAAAAAGATAAAATAGATCAATTTTATTTAGGGTCAAAACCCATGAAAAAACCATTTTTACAAATTACTAGACTCTTTCTAGCTACGGCAGCAGGAATTAGCTTTGCTTCCTTGCTCATGGCTCAACCAAGTTCCGCTCAAATCAGCAGCCCAACGGATGCTTTCCCCAGCAATAGTACAACAGACCAAAATACCGATCCTTTCGCCCGTTCCAACTCAGACAATTTTAATATGTTCGATCTGATTCATCGGGCAAATTTCGGGAATCTCAACTGGGATTCTAACCAACAGAACGAAGAACTAAACTCAGCAGCAGCAGCCTTTAAAGCAAGGCAACAAAAACTAATTCAAGGTCAACAACAGCAACCAACCCCCAATAATTTGCCAACGATTATACTACCATCAGTTACATCGCCATCGGTGACACCATCAGGTAACTGAATTCAAACAAAGAACCCCAAGCTTCTAGAGGCTTGGGGTTGAAACTATAAAAAAAACCTGAATGATCGGGTAAAAAACTACAACCCAAGTGCAGCTAAAATATCGCTAGCATGGTTGCTGGTATTTACATTAGCGTCAACATGGGTAATTTTACCGCTGGGGTCAATTACGTAGGTGACGCGTTTGGCATAACCGCCGCCATCCACATCGAAAGCTTTGATGAGGGATTTGTCGGTGTCAGCCAGTAGGGGAAAATTCAAATTATATTTTTGGGTGAATGCCTGATGGGAGACTTCATCATCTGCACTGACTCCCAAGATTACAATATCTTTACCTTGATATTGAGACTGGGCATCCCGAAAACTACAGGCTTGTTTGGTGCAGCCTGGCGTGTCATCTTTGGGGTAAAAGTATAAAACAACCGTCTTCCCCCTCAAATCAGATAACGAAACTGTGTTGCCGTTTGTATCTTTGGCGGTAAATGCAGGTGCATCCGTACCAACTGCTAGAGGCATAATTAACTTTTCCTGTTTCAGATTGTTGATGCACTTGAAATTTTACATTAATTTATAATGTTTAAATATAATTACTAAAAAATCGGATAAATACACTTTAGGTAACTAATTTTGGTTTAATGGGGTATTTGGTACAAGAAAAAATATATTCTTAAATTAATCTTTGTTAGAAGAAAAATTTCTACCAATACACAATGGCTGCTGTTGATTCCCAAAACCCAAATATTTTTGTCTATCCTCAAAACACAGTAGAAAGAGCCGAGCGATCGCTAGTGTGTTCGCCTTTTAATGTATCTTTATTTGAACTGATGGGACACCAGAGTGTATCAGTAACTGCGATCGCTCTGGAAAATGGACTCAAGCAGGGCTATACTAAACGCCCTTTATCAGAATTAGCTTGTGATGACGCTTTGGGCTGGTTGATTCAAGTAGGTGTATTGCGCCGAGAAGTTGATGGTCAGGGAATTACAGATAGTTTTCGTCTCACTCCCTTGGGACGCCAGTTAGTAGAACAATACCAAGGGAAAAATTGGCGTACTCCTTCATGGCGCGATCGTTTTTATGATGCTGTGATTCGTTGGTTACGGATACCTTTTTAGAATAAAAACCTAAGAGTTAGGATTAGGGAATCAAAGGGAACAATATATACGGAAACATCATATCTATTCATGAAGTCTTTACCATAACCGTGCAACTGCTATTTGTGATGGTTATAGTGGGCATTGGGCATTGGGCATTGGGTATTGGGTATTGGGTATTAAGCACAAAAGCTAGAGTTGCAAAGGGGCACAGAGGCAGAGGGGAAAAACTTACTGCAACTTTCTCCTCTGCTCCCTTGCTCCCCCGCTTTTCCACTTTCCCTGCTCCCTTGTTGTTCGCTCCTAAAAATTAAATCTGTATCTTGAAAAACTAAGTGATAGCAACTATGAAATCAATTATGGTAGTGGGGACAACATCCCATGCAGGGAAATCACTTTTAACTACAGCTATTTGTCGCATTTTATCGCGGCGTGGTTGGCGAGTGGCTCCCTTTAAAGGTCAAAATATGGCTTTAAATGCTTATGTTACTGCCAGTGGTGGAGAAATTGGCTATGCTCAAGCAGTGCAAGCTTGGGCAGCGGGAGTCGTGCCTTGGGTAGAAATGAATCCCATTTTACTCAAACCGCAAGGGGATATGACTTCCCAAGTAATTATTAAAGGTAGGTCTGTAGGTAAAGTCAGTGCCTCAGATTACTACGAGCAATATTTTGAACTGGGGTGGCGGACAATTGAAGAATCGCTACAGCATTTAGGAACAGAATTTGACATGCTGGTTTGTGAAGGTGCTGGTAGTCCAGCGGAAATTAACCTCAAGCACCGCGACTTAACTAATATGCGGGTAGCAAAACATTTAAATGCACCAACCATATTAGTAGTTGACATTGACCGGGGTGGTGCTTTTGCTCATGTTGTTGGAACCCTAGAGTTATTGGAACCAGATGAACGCGCCTTAATTAAAGGTATAGTAATTAACAAGTTTCGAGGGCAGCGATCGCTCTTAGATCCGGGGATAAAATGGTTAGAAGAACGCACAGGTATCCCCGTTATCGGTGTTATACCCTACTTGCAACAGATGTTTCCAGCCGAGGATTCACTTGACTTGCTAGAACGTCAATCGTCGTCAAATAAAGCCCAAACTGACCTCAACATTGCTGTCATCCGCTTACCAAGAATTGCCAATTTCACCGACTTTGACCCACTGGAATCAGAAAGTACAGTTTCAATTAAATACTTAAGTCCTAAGCAAGATTTGGGACATCCTGATGCCGTAATTATCCCAGGTACAAAGACCACAATTGCTGACTTGCTACTGTTGCAAAAAAGCGGTATGGCAGAAGCTATCCAAAACTACGCTGCTTCTGGGGGAACGGTTTTAGGTATCTGCGGTGGCTATCAAATGCTCGGTCAAATCATCGCCGATCCAGAGGGGATAGAGGGACAAGCTGGCAGATTTCAAGGGTTAAATCTTTTACCAATCAGAACTGTGATTACAGGACAAAAAATCGCCCGCCAGCGCCAAGTTAGCTCAAATTATCCCCAACAAGGTTTACCAGTAAATGGCTTTGAAATCCACCAAGGGCGATCGCGCATTGAACAGCAAGGTATAGATCCCCAATCTTACCATGCCCTATTTGACGATATTAATTTAGGGTTAGTAGATAGTTGTCAATCAGTATGGGGAAGTTACCTCCACGGACTTTTTGACAATGGCCCTTGGCGACGCGCTTGGTTAAATCGCCTCCGTCAACAGCGGGGTTTAAAATCTTTGCCCACCGGTGTTGCTAACTATCGAGAACAGCGAGAGCAAATTTTAGACTCTCTAGCCATTGAAGTTGAGAGCCATTTAGACTTAAGTCTGTTTTTGTCTTAAGCTAAAATGCGTTGAAATGTCATTAGTCATTGGTCACTTGTACAGAGTTTCGACTGCGCTCAACTACTGCGTAGTCGTTGGCGCAGCCTCTCGTAGAGAAGTATTGGTCATTTGCAAAGGACAAAGGACAACTGACAAATGACAACTCTATTAAATGCGTAACATTGATGATTGTTCGTATCCGCTTTTTACCAGATGATGTCACAGTAGATGCCGAAGTGGGAGAAGCCCTCTTAGACGTAGCAGACCGGGCTGGGGTATTTATTCCCACCGGTTGTCTCATGGGGTCTTGTCACGCTTGCACCGTCGAATTAGAGGATGGAGAGATCGTTCGCGCTTGTATTACCGGAGTACCGCCACGCGAAGAATTGACGATTAATTTGTTTAGCGACCCAACTTGGTAGTTTTTTAATCCTCTAAGTTCAAAATATCAGATAAGGAAGTAGAGGAAAAGAAACAAGATGAGTAAACTTAAATACCAAATGCTTATTCAATGGTCTGAACAAGATAATTGTTTTTTGGTAGGATTCCCTGATTTTCTAGGACAACGCTGGCGGACTCATGGGGATACTTATGAGTTAGCTGTGGCAAATGGGATTGAAGCCTTAGAGTCTCTAATTATTGCTTACGAAGCTACGGGTGATTCACTTCCAGAACCAACAGTAAGTTAAGGCAATTGAGTAGGTGGTAACTAATGCTGCAAAATTTGCGCGATCGCAGGTTATTTTGGTTGAAATAATATTTTTAAGTGTTATTACTCTTTTTTTATACATAGATGATTTTTATAGTTATTGAATAAGAATCAAATAGAGTTTGTCCTAAACAAAAAGGAATTTAATCATGTCTCAGGAATTAATCAAGCCAAAACTTATTCAACATTTAAAGGATTATGGCTTTGAATATTCTTGGTTTGAAGATGAAAACGGTAATCGTATCAACTATGTCGATACAGGAATCCTTAGTTTTGATGTCCCAGTAAAATTTTATTCAATTTATGAGACTACTGATGAGAGTTTTGATGAAACTGATATTTATGAATTACATATTGAAAATAGTTCTATAAACAGTCCTACAGGTGTAAGGATTGTTATTTATTGTGATAGCCTGGGAAGGAATCTTAAAAATGAAAATATATGTACTGAATATATTGATGTTCCCGATGATATACCTTTAGCAATTAATAAAGTTTTGTGTTCTATTGCTAGCAATTTTAAACCATCTTACACAACTTTCTGATAACAATAATGTGCAGAGTGTTACAATCGTAACCACAACGACCTTATAAGGGTGTAAGATAGAACATTCTCCAACCCTTAGAAAATCCATATTTTTTCATCAGACAGCAAGAAACTTTTATACATTGTTTCCTAATGCCTGATTTTTCTATCTATATCAATTACCTTTAACATTCAGCGCGTATTCTTTAAACCTTTCCAAATCAGCTTGAATTGTCGATTCAACCACCCGCCCCAAAAACAAGTTATCCATAATTTTGCCAAGAATGCCGGGGATAGCATAGGAAATGGTCATTTTGACAATGCTACTATTGTGGCGATCATAAAAGCGAATCGCTCCCTGATTCGGCAAACCATCAACAGATTCCCATTGGATAATTTGATTAGGAATAACTTTGAGAATTCGGGATTGCCAAGAAAATTCTAGACTGCCAGTTTTTAATTTCCAAAGAGATATATCTGGATTATCTGGCGGAATTTTCACCGAATCAATCCACTTCATCCACCGGGGCATTTGCTCTAAATCAGACCAGAGGCTCCATACTAAATCTATGGGAGCCTCTACTTCTACCTGCACAGTATGCTCTAACCAGTCTGGCATTTCTCTTTTTCCTTCTCTAGGAGATGCTTTGCGATCGCGTTCTTTGCACCCTTTGGAGTAGCCTGGGGCAAGCCACTGCGTGTCTACGTTATTTCTTTAAACTCTCCAAAATCACTTTTGCCGCACGCCGTCCAGAAATAGTAGCACCTTCCATGCTGTCGATGTAGTCTTGCTGAGTATAACTCCCAGCAAGGAAGAAATTATCTACTGGTGTTTTTTGGTTGGGGCGGTATGCATCCAT
Organism: Nostoc sp. DedSLP04; assembly: GCF_034530775.1. Classification (NCBI taxonomy): domain Bacteria; kingdom Bacillati; phylum Cyanobacteriota; class Cyanophyceae; order Nostocales; family Nostocaceae; genus Nostoc; species Nostoc sp. DedSLP04. The sequence continues at coordinate 11,377 of NZ_JAVRCL010000040.1, forward strand.
CCCTGGCGCTTCTCGGTAGAGAGACTGAGCAAGCTTTACAACACTGTACCAAGTCATATTTAGCTCTCGCGACGAAGGAAACAGTTCATGGACTTGCTTGAGAACATGCTGTGCGATCGCTTCATTACTTTGGGCAATAAACGGATCTCCCGGTGTCAGCACTAACTGTAATAAAGACCCCTGTCCTGGGCGATAATAATCAGCAGGGCTAGTCAACGCTAAATCGGCAAAACAAGAAAAGTCAGCATCGGCTGTGTAAAGTAAATTATCGATTCCAGCCGCATGGTTTAACTGTTTACGTTGCTCTCCATCGTTCAGTTCTGTTACCCAACCATCAAAGCGTAACTGCACTGTAGCCACTGGCACTGCATCCAGTTTGTAAATATTGTCAAATTCTGACCACTTACGCCACTCGTGGGGTAGGATGCGTTGAATTCCTGGAACATCACAGGCAAAAACGTAAGCATCAGCGGTGATAGTTTCTACTGCATCACCTTGGGCAACTACTATACCAGTGACACGGGTTTGTTCAGCTGACTCAGTAAACTCAATTTCCCGAACTTGTCGGCGCGTATAAACCTTGGTGCCTCTAGCTTCCAGATATTCCAGAATCGGCTTGTGTAAATATTCAGATGGAGAACCTTCCAGCATTCGCAAAACTGAAGCTTCAGTTCTAGCTGCAAATAACTGGAATATGGTTAACATACAACGGGCAGACATATTTTCACAATCAATAAATCCCAATGCGTAAGCAATGGGGTTCCACATCCGCTTGATGCTCCCATTACTTCCACCATGACTGCGGAACCAATTGGCAAAGCTAACTTTATCTAAATTGCGGATAGTTTTCATCGCCCCATTAAAGTCTACCAATCCGCGAACTACCGGACTAGTACCTAAAGCGATCGCATTTTGCAATTTATCCTGCAACGATAGTTGGGAAGTAGTGAAAAATGCCTTTAACCCATTGAAAGGCGCACCTGTAATAAAACGAAAATCTAAAGCACCAGTGCGCCCCCCTTTATTAATAAAAGTGTGGGTATGTTCCTTGAGGCGTAAGTTTTCTAACACCCCCACTTTTTTCATTAAGTCAAATAGTTGGTAGTAGCACCCGAAAAATACATGCAACCCCATTTCTAGATGGTTGCCATCTCCATCAACCCAACTGCCAACTTTACCGCCGACAAACGGACGAGATTCAAAAATCTCTATTTCACAACCAGCATCAGCTAGATCCACTGCGGTTGCTAGCCCAGCCAGTCCCGCACCTACGATTGCAACACGCATTCCGTCGTTCCTTTTCAGTTTCTTTACAGATTGTAACTGGGTTGGTGTCGGAATTTGCTACTTAATATCAACTCCAGCAGCATATTAATGCTTGCCAATATCGATACTAAAAACTCTTTGATTACTTCTTTTAGTCCCGGTAAATGACCAGACGCGATAAAAACGCGTCTGTATCATCTAGACAAACTTTTGTCCATAGCAGCGGACTCTCAAAAGTATCAGAGATATTTTTTTGGTGGCAAAGCAGTTTTCTGGATAAGTTGTGAAAGTCACTTCTTAGTTGTTTGCATCTTTACCGTCGTCGGAGACAGGCAAACTTCTAATCAGTTCACGAATCACATCAGTTGCAGGTCTACCTGTTTGTTGGCAATATTTTTCTAGTTTTTCCGCTTCCTGCGTTGCAAGATTAACTGTTATGCGTTTAACTGCCCATTTTTTATTTGTCATTATCATGCTATCTGCTGTATATTTAGATGGTCGAAAGAGTCTAAATTAAAGAGGGAACCGATAAGGTTATCAGAGTTTGTCTCACGAAACAAGTAATACCATTAATATTAAGAATGTTTGTTTTGTCAAAGGCTCGATCATTTTCTAAAAAAATCAAAATACTACACTTTATTTGTTACTATTGTGACAGCATAAATAGCACATCGTTGCTTTTGAAGATAATAACCCTACTAACAGCATGAGTAAACCCTAACAATGAAATTTTATAAAGAAATTCAAGATACCTACTGTTGACTCAATGAAGATTTCCAAAGTTATTCTCCATTGAAAGCATTTGACCTTCTCTCTTAACTAAGTTCGTCAAACCCAGTTGGAGAGAATATCTGCTAAAACATCAAAAAATAAAGCTTCAGAATCATTATCATACTGAAATGCTGATTTACAGGAGGGTTGAAGTGGTGTGTATAGGGCGTTAATAGTGACTTAGAAAGTAGACAAATAAGCGATCGCCTTAAAACAAACACCTATATCTAACCAGACTGTAACCAAGAACTTAAGAGCTACTTGAACTGTTATCAATTTTGGCTTACTTCGATCAAGCTGATTGCTTTTCACTGCCAATATAGTAGCCCGAAAAAAAGGGACAACGCTCAGTCTACTGAGTCTAAATTGCCAATTATCTTGGTAATTTTTGACAGCAACATCTGTAATTTCACACAGACGAATTCATCCAGAATATATGTGATGTTATTTGACTGCTGCCGATAATATTTTAGTTTTGTTTCATACTTCTACAATAAATTATCGTCAGAATGCAATAAAGTATTGCATCTTTTTTATCTTCTTTCTAGCGATATAGCTTGCTTTGAAAGCAGCAATATTTTGACGATTTTTCGTCTTCATCTATCTGGAAGTTATATAAATCATTTTTAGCCAAGTAGGGCGTTATAAATTTGACATAAAAATTTTTCCTCATATTTAAGTCAAAATATAAATTACTGCCAATAAAATTTTTATTACAACTATTTTTATCTGGTAAGTATACCCATAAAAAGAATCGTATATTTTAATTTTTTCGGCAATGTGTTTATTATAGCTATTATTTACGCGCTTTAAATAATCTTCATTTAGACACTAGCAAAGCTATTTTTCCTCCTTTATAAAAAAATTACAAAGAAAAATATATTATCTGAACTTTTGCTTAATGATATTGATATATAACAGAAGGCTAAACTCAAAAGCTTATTAAAAAAAAGATTCCAATATCTCAGTGCGTCAGTAAGGTTTGATTCAAGCAGTCTTTGTAGATAAATTCTTAGGTTATTGTAGTTATTTATACTTAAAAATTTGAGATAAAATAACTAGAAAACTATGAAACTATAGGTACTTCATGAAATTTAGGTAAAGTTAGCTTCTCAAGATTGGTCGCGTATTCGTATTGACATATACATGAATATTCATGAAAAAGTGCTGCACGCTGATAGGTACGCAGATCGCGAAGACTGAGTAGAACCGGAAATACTCTGCCTCTACTTAAAAGACTACCTACCAGAGATGGGTTATATACCAATAGGATTTAGTTAAGGGTTATTGGTATAGACAATTGGTCTTTCAAGACGCGACAAAACGCCTGTCTACATCTGGGTTTGGTTGCCCATTCTGAATTGTATTGGGGTATATACAAAAGTGAAAATCCTGAGTCTTTTTTACTTCAATACAGTTCAGTTAGTGCCAAAAACCTTAAGTTGTGTAAGTTGGGCTGAGGAACGAAACCCAACACTTTCATAGCTTTGTTGGGTGAAGCAAAGCGCAACCCAACAAAGCAGTTTTCTTAACTGAACTGTATTGCTTTTTACTTGCCTGAAACAGTTACTCTTTAATTCAGAATTCTGAATTAAGGAGTAAAACACGCTTTATATTTAGGTAACAGACTTAGCTTGTGTAACTCACTTTCCTTGAAATCTGCTGTCAATGATGCGCCCTTACTTCCATCCCCACATTTTGCTATGGGGTAAGACAGTACTCAGCACTGGTGAATCAACACTCCATTGATAAAGAGAACAGGGGTAAACGTTAAAAGGCAAAGCCTTCCCTTTTTTCCTCTCAAATGCAGTTTTAATCAATCAAATACACATCAACTTAACTTCTCATACCGATGATTTGAGATTGAGGATTGCGGCAATTCATGCAATTATTCAAATTTCAGTTGGGGCATAAGTTGGAGAGTGCCAATACCTAAATCTTTAGGTGAAAGCGATCGCCCTTCAAACAAAGCCATCATATCTCGTAACTGAGGATTGCCACGGGAGGCTCCCGTTAGTCCTTTAGCAATGATTAAGCCACAATAGCCCTTAGTATTTTTACACCGCTGATTCCATTTTTTTCGGGCTTCGACATGAATTGGATCTTCATCTAAAAATTCACCGAATAGGAACAATTCGCCATTTTGAGTTTGCAATAAACCCAGGTCGTAGCGATCGCCATCAAAAGGATCGGCACCTGGATTAAAGCAAATTGCTCTCAGTCCGCCTGCTGCTTCAATTCTTTCAATTACAGTCTTCGCCTTGGGCCGGGAAGTTTGAATTAAAATCACCGGCAAACCGTCACCTACTTGTTTGATTTCACTAGCCTGGTGGTGGCTGACTCCCTTTCGCAGGGACTCCAACATTTCCCAGGACACTACACCTAAGCTGAGGAAAGAATCGTCTGGTATCAAGTCATCTTGCAATGATTGGAAATCAAGGTTGTCAATCTCGCGATCGTCAATACCAAAGCCTGCCATTTCCTCTAATTCTGCTGCTAACTGCGGCATGGTAGAGACTGTTACAGGCACTGATTTAGTTGATTCTTCGGACTGCGGTAGAGAAATGCGATAGCGACGGCTCAGAGTTGGGAAAATGTCCTCATGAAGTTGGCGACGGTGATCGCGAATAAAGCGGCTCAGGCTTTCGATCGCAACCAAGATTACCAATGCTTCTTCGTCATACAAAACAGACCGTAGTCCTTCTAAAGGATGAATATTACCAAAAGTAGGGTCAATTTCTGATAATGGCAGATCCGCCAAATCATCTTCTTCATCGTCATCTTCATCGGTTTCATCAACGCTCTCAAAAGTGAGAAACAAGCAATCTTGCTTGAGGAACGCTTCTTCTAAATGCTCTGTTGATTCTTCATCCGTTAAAACTGCGGCGCGAAACTGTTTTAAAGACTCTTCTGAGCGATAGAACAAAATCCCATACTCCATTCCCAGCATTCCCATAACTGAGGCGTAGAGTGTGCCAACATCCCACCTATTAATCTCGATTGACAAAATTTGCTGTTCTTGCAAAAATTCCCAAGGTGCTGCTTGCCAAATTGCAAATGCTTTCTCTCGCAAGATTTGTGCATACTGTGGGGGTAAGTCGGGGGTTTGACTATCGAGGATGTCGGCGAATCCCCGAAATAGTTCGTCAATTAAAGGTAGTTCTGGTGCATAGTCAATGGCGATATCCAAATCTTGCAGCACTCCCCGCAGGTAAAATTGGATCTCGCGGTCTTTGACTACAATTCTTTGGGGTCTAGCAGGTCTTGCCGGACTCTGGGGATGCTCCATTGCTTGCATTAAGGTGCGAACTATTGCTTCTGGGCCGGTATCAGAAGCTACCACGTCCATTCCGCGAACAACACCTTGGGAGTAATCTACCCAAAGAATGCATTCTCCCTTTGCCTCTGAGTCTGACACCTGGTTTGGTGATGACAACGGACGGCGATCGCCCTCCCATACAGAAGGAATTTGAGTTAATTTCTTCAACCGACGACTGGTAGAGCGATTAAAACTTGTCATAGAATCAAAAGAAGCAATTTGGAAGTAAACTTTGGGGGCTAGCTAGCCTCGGATTAAATTTTTATGGCTGCACCTGAAGGGTGGTTGCTTCTGTTGCTGCCGTAAGGCTTGAATTTTAAGAATACCGAATGTATAAACACATTGAGTCTCTCAATTCTAGAATAAAAATCTTTGGCTACTTTTGACGGAGTGTTTACAATTTGGTATCTAGCAACATCTAAGCCGCTAGAATGAATACAAAAACACTTAACGAGCAACCCAGAAGCATTACAAGCCGATATAGGGTAACGCTTATACTAATTAAGGAGTTGAAAAGCAGATGACACAAGCAATTGAAGCTCAACAACGCGGAATTCTGTTGAGCGAAGCCGCATTGCACCAGGTAAAATCCCTCCGGGACAAGCAAGGCACAGACTTGTGCTTACGGGTAGGGGTGCGTCAGGGTGGGTGTTCTGGGATGTCTTACATGATGGACTTTGAAGATACCAGCAAAATAACCCCTCATGATGAAGTTTTTGATTATGATGGCTTCAAAATTGTCAGCGATCGCAAGAGTTTGTTATATCTCTACGGTTTAATGCTCGATTACAGCGATGCTATGATTGGCGGTGGTTTCCAATTTACTAACCCCAATGCTAATCAAACTTGTGGTTGCGGCAAGTCATTTGGGGTGTAATATTGTCAGTTGTCATTTGTCCCTGAGTATTGGACGAAAGACAAATGACAATTGACCAATGACTAATGACTCATGATTAATTTACTATGACTCAAACAGTTGAATCCCTGTTTGATACAGGTTTAGAACGCTATAAAGCAGGAGAATCAGCAGAATCTTTAATCCCTGTATTTAAAGAAGTGTGCGATCGCGCTCCTAAAACTAGTGCAGCTTGGGTTTGTTTAGCGTGGTTGTATTTACTCGATAACAAACCCAATTTGGCTTACAAAGCCGGACAGAAGGCAGTCAAGTTAAATCCACAAGATCCCCAAGCTAGAATCAATCTTGCCTTAGCAATGCTGGAAACAAAGCAAAAAGGCTTGCGAGAACATATTGATATAGCACAGCAGTTAATTTTTGTCAATGAAGAATGGAGTGATGAAATAAAAAATAGTATTGAGGACGGTTTAAGTAGAAAACCAGATTGGCAGAGTTTAACAAAAGTCAAAAATTGGCTGTTTGAAAAGTAAAAAATGGGGACTGGGAACTGGGAACTGGGGGTTAGGGACAACGAGGAGAAGGGAGAATTTATTGAAATAACTCTCTAGGCTGTCTCTTCCCAATGCCCAATTCCCAATGCCCAATGCCCAATGCCCAATGCCCAATGCCCAGTACCCACTCCAATCATGAAAGATAAATTGTTAAATTGGCTAAACATGGTTTTAGTCGCAGATGTTTTTTTAGTTTTGTTTGGCTTTGGCTGGTTAGCGATCGCTGCGATCGGTGATGCTGCTGGAGTAAACCTGGGTTTGGATTTGTGGCATCAACTGTGGCAACCCTTGTTTAACCCCGCAATTGGCATTCTCATGGGCGGTGCAATTCTCAGCGGTATTATCAGTTGGGTTTCCAAAAAATTTCTTTCTAGTCAATAGTCAAGGAACTGGGTACTGGGGATTAGGGACTGGGGACTGGAAAAAAGCAGGGGAGCAGAGGGGAAGGAAGTTGCAGTAAGTCTTTCCCCTAAGCCTCTTTGCCCCTGTGCCCTTGTCCCCACTCCCCACTCCCCACTCCCCACTCCCTTTTAATTAAGAATTTGTGTTAATGCCGATTGCAAATTAGGATATTTGTACTCAAAGCCTGTTTGCACGGTGCGTTTTGGGATAACTTGCTGACCTTCTAAAACTACTATAGCCCCGTCTCCTAAAAGAGCTTCGATCGCAAAAGCAGGAACAGGCAACCAAGAAGGGCGATTCATCACTTGTCCCAAAGTTTGGCTTAAATCTGCCATCCTAACTGGGTTAGGGGCAGTGGCATTGTATACGCCTTCTATTTCCGGTTTAGTTAAAGCTTGCAAAATCAGGTTAACTAAATCGTCTACGTGAATCCATGAGAACCACTGCCGACCACTGCCAATAGGCCCGCCAGCAAAGAGTTTGAAAGGCGGAATCATTTTACCTAAAGCACCACCATTGCCCAGGACAATCCCAAAACGCAGAATTACTAGTCGCACACCAGCATCTTTTACTTTTCTCGCTTCAGTTTCCCAGGCTTGGCAGACTTGGGCAAGAAAATCGTTACCAGATAGACTGGTTTCATCAAAGGTAGCCGTTTCACTGGTGCCGTAGTAGCCAATAGCCGAAGCGTTAATTAACACTGATGGTTTAGGGTTCGCCTTGGCTATTGCTTCAACTATTTTTTGTGTACCTAATTTTCGGCTATTGAGGATTTCTTGTTTCCGTTCTGGTGTCCAGCGCCCTTCACCAATAGGTTCTCCTGTCAAATTAACTACGCCATCACAATTAGCAATGATACTTTGCCAAGAACCAGATGCATTTGGTGTATGGGCAACAATTTCTACATTAGGGAAAGCCTCAGATGGAAAAACCTTTTGAGCAAAAGCGGTATTTCGAGTTAATGCTACTATTTTATGACCTTCTTTGTGTAATCGTTGTACCAAACGACTACCGACAAATCCTGTTGCTCCAGTAATTGCGACTTTCATTTTCTACCTTAGCCAAACCTTTATTGTAAAGTTTTCGATCAAACTTTCAGCTTACCAAAGAAGGCAGGAGGCAGGAGACAGGAGGAAGAAAACACATTTTTTGCCCTCTACCACTTTCTTCTAGATCGAGTAAATTTATTTATGTTCGCGAAGCGTATCTTAGAGAAGAAAGAACAAAGTATATATTTCGAGCGGAAAGTGCCACAAAAAACACTGCGTCCTTATTGAAACCCCATTCAGCTGACACTCACGGAACGCCTAAATTATTTATGACGTTTACCTCCTACCTCCTACCCCCTGCCTCTTCATTGACTGTATATCTGGTAATACCTGCTCTCAAAAACTTTGATTTTTTAATGACTTTATATTTAGATACTTCGGTATTATAGGATGGACGGAGTGTTGCAAGGCTTGGGGCTATTATGGCTCGCTATACCTGTTCATTTATTGTTTCTGTTCCTAGTGACCATCTGGTGCCGTTACTTGTAGAACTTCTACAGGACTGTCAGTTGGATATTCAATATCACACAGCCGAATATATTATCGGTCGTGAGGTTCCTGGAAATGTTCCTTTTCCTAAATTAATAACAGTAGAAGTACTGATTGACAAATCAAAATCTACCGAAACAGAAACTCGGATGAGTATTGTGATTAAAAATGAAGAACTACCAATTCACCTAGATAATTACTGCCGACAAATGTTTGAGTTAATCAAGCAAGCTATTGAAAGTAGCCGCCATTGGCATTTGATTGAAAGTATTGCAGGATAGTTTTGGTGATTGAATTGATACTTCCACGGTTTGAAGCCGTGGAAGTATCAGACTGTGATTGGTAGTTATAATTCACTCTCTTAATCCTCTAAATCCTCGGCCATACCGGGGTTTATTAGTGTAATGTCGTACTCGCTCGAATCCGTTTGTCCTAAACGCTGAGTGTTTCTTAAAAGGTAATAAATGGCACGTACTTGAGGCCCAAAAACGATCTCGTCTTCATTTCTGAGATCGTGGGCTGGTATTTTACGTCCATTAATCATCAAACCATTGGAACTAGGCTTACCTTTGGCATCGCCATCTACAATCCGGTAATAGTAGCTATGACTATTATGCTCTCGTGGCAATCTCACTAATGTGGCATGGCGGCGGGAGACAAACTGCGACATCAAACGGATATTACATTCGCGGTCTCTACCAATAGAGTAGACGGGGTGCTCCAGAGAAAATTCTTTGCGACCTTGATCGTCTTCAATAATTAGTAGATGGTTTTCATTGGTTTCTGCTGCCATTGACAAATCGTGGAACTGTAATTGATTAAACTTTGTTTAGTATCGTATCTTGCCATTTTTGCGCACCAAAAGTTTGTGGTGCTAATCTAAATAAGCTTTAAAATTGCATAATACCTTGAAAGAGTAGAACATATCCGTTCTACTCCAGTAGCTATGATAGCTTTGGTAAGTGTCTTAAATCTGACGACTGACTCCTGAATTGTGTTTTGACAATCCAAAATTTGTGGTGGCAATTTGGACGTGTAAAGGAGTATTCTACGGGCGATGAGCGAATCGCCGTAATAATATTGAGTTGGTGACGACGCTAACAGAGCTAAAAGCCATTAATGCAGCAGCACCAGATGGGTTAAGTACAAAACCCAGACTAGGAAATAAAACACCTGCTGCTAAAGGAATGCCAAGTGTATTATATGCAAAAGCCCAGAATAAATTTTGGCGGATTTTGTTGAATGTGGCGCGACTAAGCTGAATAGATTCGACGACATCGTTTAGGCGATCGCGCATTAAAATAATTTCAGCAGTTTCCATCGCCACATCTGTCCCGGAGTGTAAAGCAATCCCGACATCAGCTTGAGATAAAGCTGGAGCGTCGTTGATTCCATCTCCTACCATTGCGACTACTGAGTGCTGAGTGCTGAGTGAGAAGTGAAGAGTTTTCTTCGTCCCCTTGTCCCCCTTGTCTCCTTGTCCCCCTTGTCCCCTTGTCCCTTCTAACTGGAGAGACTGGATTGCAGCTGCTTTTTTAGCTGGGGGAACACCTGCTATTACATCAGCGCTATCTAATCCTAGTTGTTTAGCTATGGCGCTAGCTGCTTCTAGACGATCGCCACTGAGCAACATTACCCGTAAGCCCATTTGACGCAACTTGTCTACTGTAGATCGAGCATCCGATCTAAGGGTATCAGAAACACCAATTAGTCCGGCTAAGGTTCCCCCAATTGCTACATAAACGGCTGTTTTACCATTTGTTGCTAAATCCTGTGCTAATTGTTGTGCGGTTTCGTTAATGCCAATGCCGTGCCAACTCAACCATTCCCAGTTACCCAACAATACAACTGTGTCTTCTACTACAGCAGATACCCCTAGCCCTGGTTCCGTGTGAAAGTCTACACCCTCTGGAATAGATAACTGTTGCCGCCGTGCTTCTTGCTGAATCGCTTTTGCTAGGGGATGGTGAGTACCGCTTTCTACGGCTGCTGCTAGTTGGATTAGGGATTGAGCATTATTCTTTTCCAGTCCCCAGTCCCTAGTCCCCGATTCCTCAATTAACAGACAATCTGTGACTATGGGATTACCTGTGGTGAGAGTGCCAGTTTTATCAAATACTACGGTGTTTAACTGGTGTATTTTTTCTAAAACATCGCCACCTTTGATTAACAAACCTCTTTCTGCGCCCATAGCAGTTCCAACCAAAATGGCTGTTGGTGTGGCAAGTCCCAAAGCACAAGGACAAGCGACTACCATAACTGCGATCGCTAGTTTTAAACTAATTAACAGGGAAGAGTGAGGAGTGGAGTGGTGAGCGTGGCTCATCATTTCCATGCCACCAGACATGGTGATATCAGTCCAAATGTGAGTGCCGAAAAAGTACCAAAATCCAAATGTTAAGACAGATGCTGTTAGTACCCCGTAAGTAAAGTAACCAGCTACTGTATCTGCTAATTTCTGTACTGGGGCTTTGCGAGTTTGGGCGGCTTCTACTAGGGCAACAATTTGAGCTAGAGTTGTATCACTTCCAATCCGGGTTGCTTGAATAGCGATCGCTCCTGACTGGTTTAGTGTTCCCCCTGTCACTGTATCTCCTGGTTTCTTGATTACTGGCACTGCTTCCCCGGTTAGCATCGATTCATCAACCGTTGTTTGACCAACCACCACTTCACCATCAACGGGGATTTTATCACCTGGCAGCACTTGTAAGCATTCACCGACACGAACCTGTTCAGCAGGAATCTCAACACTAGAAGAACCCATTCCAGCTTTCTCTGGGTTGGCAATCAATCGCGCTAAGAGTGGCTGGAGTGCTAGCAATTTCCTAAATGCAGCAGCCGCTCGACCTCTAGCTTGTTGCTCTAATGTCCTTCCTAAGAGAATAAAGCCCAGCATCATTACTGGTTCGTCAAAGAAGCACTCCCAACCCAATTGGGGAAAAAGCAGCGCTAGTAAACTAGCAATGTAGGCTGTCAGCGTTCCCAATCCCACTAGGGTGTTCATGTTAGGCGCATTTCGCCGCCAGCCCAGCCAGCCATCTACTAAAATCGGGCGACCGGGAATTAACAGCGCTACTGTCGCCAGTCCACAGTGAAACCAGATGTTATTTAGCACTGGCAGCACTGAGCTACCAAGATTACCAAAATGTCCACTTCCCGACAATATCAGCAATACCGCTGCGATCGCTAACTGCCATAGAGAAGAACGCATTTCTCGGCGTTGTCGTTCTGCTGGATCTGGTAAGGTTGATATTTCACCTGCTACTGTGCCATTAGCTTTTCGGGGTTGAGTCGGGAATCCAACGGCTGTTAATCGCTGTGCCAGTGCATCTGCATCTATTGCACCAACTTCTGACTCTACAACTGCTACCTCTGTGGCCAGGTTCACACAGGCACTCTTGACTCCTGGATGTTGGGTCAGCTGTCGCTCTACAGCGTTCACACACCCAGCACACTTCATACCCCCAACATCTAGAATAATCTTCTCTAGGATTGGGTCAGGTTCTAGGGCTGGCTTAGTTTTCGGGACGAGTTGCATGGCTTGTGTTTAGATTCGCTACAGAAATTCAACGCCTGACTAAAAGCGTCTCTAATTCGAGCGTAGGCTAAATATGGAACTATGACTCAATGTCAACCATATTAAAATTATTAATTTATCGTACTTCGTTGAGCATCAAGACTATCGCTGCATTTTAATTCAACGTTCCAAGTTCTCAGATTTTTCTGTAGGGTTCTGAATTTTAAATTTTTAATTTTAAATTTTAAATTCCCCTACAGGGGGTTGACAGTTCCAACGTCGATAAGTGACATAAATAACAGCTGCCACTTGTATTGGCGCGATCGCAATCAGGTTTTTGAAGAAATAGTTGATTTCTAAATGAGATATAACGCTGAAATATCCTAAGCCTAACAAGAAGAACATTGTCCAGTTAAGCTGTTTAGGTTTGAAAATAAGCATATTATTAAAAATAAATATAGAAAGTAAAAGTGCTGTATAACTTTTGTTAAAGGTAAAAGGTGAAGCGGAAGGGAAAAAGGATGTTTCTTTGGTTGCTCTTTATCCCTGCGCTTTTGCTGCAATCCTAAACTTGGCAGGGAGTATCATTCTCTGCTTCCAGTAAGAAAGTTATTCTTGCACTAGAACCAGCCCTGCTTATTCACAAAATAGGTATTTACAAATCCTTCAGGGGATTTATTTAAGTAAATCATGCCTTCAATTAGACCTACAAGTTGCATAACTAACAAAGCAACGCCGTAGGTAAAAGAACCCCCAACTACAGAAATCACTAACATGATAAAGCCTTCCGAAGCGTATCCTAGAATAAACTTATGAACCCCGAATGCTCCCAGGATAATGCCACAGTAACCAGCTAGAAGTTGTTTGGTAGGGTGACTGGGGTTAAGATTTGCCATATAAGTGCTGCTCCTCGATAAGTGAGTATAAAAATAAAGTCTTTATTGTAATGGAAGCAAATACATTTACTTGCTTAATAAATAGATTTTTAATTTTTTCAGTCTGAGTAAATCTCAAGATGAATAATTAAAATCAGCGTGCTTCTATTCCAAAGGAGACGCCAAGATGTCTTGCTGTTTAGGCCGAACTGGCGCTCCTTGATGACTTTTGCTGGATTTGACGATCGCAAACCTTGGTGCAGCAGTTTTGCAGATTTTTAGCTCAGACATTTATCTTGAGCAGAATCAATCTTAAATAATCAGCAAAAGCTGCTACATACACCACTTTTTACAAGTCCATCAGTATTATTTCCGGATGTTTTTGCGTAGGCGTAGCCCGCACTTCGGCTGCGCTCAGTGACACCGTAGACATCGCACCAATGGCAAGACAATTACGTGGCTAGTGGGAATCTAGAAGCGCAAAAGGCATCTTCCATATCTTTCTAACCGCTTTTTAGTTACCGATCCCCACTTCCATGAGCGCAAACCGGAATTGCATTCCAATTTATGACAGCTAAAAATGGTTCAAGAAGACAATTAACATCTCGAAAAATGGCTAAAATCTACCTGAATGAGAATAAATGCTTAACTAGATAGTTTGTTGTCTATGTTAATAGCATTCTTTAATTTGCTTTTGCCATTATCGTAATTGGGTTTTCAGCTAGTATTTATGCTTGTAACCAATTATTACTAGTAAATTGTCTCTATCTAAAGAGATAAAATCAGATATTTTTGTTTTTGGCAACAGTACTATATTTGTATTAACTACTACCTAAAACAAATAAACTTAATAGTGTACCACTATTCCAAAGGCTGTGGAGGAGCATAGGAGCGAGGAGATTGCGCGATCGCGTGTAAACTACTCCTAAGACAATGCCCAATGCGGTCAGGGGGAGAATTTCCGATAAGCTGAGGTGAGCGATCGCAAACAACAAACTACTGATCAGAATTGCTCCCCACACGGGTAAGTAACGAGTAAGAGAGGGTAACAAAAAACCGCGAAAGAGGATTTCTTCAAAAAATGGAGCTGCGATCGCTGCTGTGGAGAAAAATATACCTAGCGCTACACCATCTTGGCTTTCCAGGGCTAATTGCAACAGAGGATTACTCCCACCCTGTCCTTGCCATAGCTGCTGATTAATCAAAGATACCACCACAACTACAGGTAAAGCCGTGCAATAGCCTCCCAGTCCCCACAAAAACCAGTTATCTTGAAAACGGAAGCGAAACCAGAATTCCGGTAGTGGAAAAAAGCGCTTGAGAGAGAAATACAGTACTAACAGCGCACCTAATGCTACTAAAAAGTAACTAACCAACACAGAAAATGCCTGAAGTCGCACATCCACAATGGGACGCGGGATGGGTAGCAACGATATTACTAAGGGCACAAAAATTTGCCCCATAAAGAAAAAGCCAATGATAAAAACCTGCAAAACCGTTTCACCACCCCAAGGGGTTGACCAGGGGATATCAGCATTTTGAGCTAATAACGAGGCTTTTCCTTTCAACAAGCGTTGAGCAAATAATAAAATCAGCAGTATTAGACCAATTAAAGCTGCCAAGGTGGGAATAGTGCCAATAACTGCCAATTTAATCACTGCTTGAGCAGAAGATTCTTGTTGTGCGGCTTTTACTGCTGATAACGCATCTTGTCGTTGCTGGAGTTGGTATAACTTAACCAAAGCAGTAGAGCGAAACCAACCTTCTAAATTCTTTTGAATTGGTTCTTGAGCATTTGGGAGGATACGAGGAGGATTGCTCCACAGTCCAGTCAATACAGCGGCGGTTTCCCAAAACCCTGAATTAATATCTGAGCGTTGTTGTAATTCGCTCCAAGTCTTAAAGGCTGTATCCGTCTGTCCTTGCTGTGCTTGTAAAATTCCCAAGCGCAGGTCTAATTCAGCCAGTAATTTTTGTAATTGCTCAAAAGACTGCTGTAACTGTTGCTGTCCCTGTTTAGACGTTTCAATAGTGGGAGGAGCATCCGGTAGAGGTTTCGGAGGCGTGGGAGTTATTTCAGCTTGAGAGCGTAATTGTGCAAGTTTGTTGTTAACTTTGTCTAAATTAGCTTGAACTGATTGACGCGCCTCCTGATACTGCTTTGTAGCGCTTTCTAGAGGTTGCTCACCAAGTATTGCTTCCCGAATCGCCTGGAGTTTATCATCATTGCTATCTTCTGATTGCCAAGCTTGGGCTTGTAAAGCAATATTTGTTTGGTATAGTTCCAAACTACTTTGAAATTGAGGTTCTTGCCAACTACCAAATAAAGCCGAAACTGCCAACAGAACTGCTATCGGCGTCATCACAAAAAATAAAACCAACCGCTTGAGTGTCATCTATCCCCCTTTAACTGACCAGTGGAGAGCGCGTCCCCCTTGGGAATTATCGCAATAAAAAGTCAGAGGTGGATAGATATCATCAATATTATAAGTTTGCAATGAATGTGCGGTACCTGCGGTAAATGCTCGCCTATGCACCCACGATGTTAAATTACAATGGTGTTCTCTTACCTTGAGGAAGCTGATAATCTTTGTTTTGAGTGATTATCACTCACTACGAACTAGGATTTTATTTTATGTTTAATTATGCCTACTTACTGAGTCTCAGCAGTTTAACTTACAGGAATTCAGAATTAAGAACTTGTTCTATAGTAAAAGGACACTCAAGCGGAAAAGTCTCTATTGGCTTTTGAGTTTCATTTGCGGCATCTCGACGAGCGCGGCGATAATATTTCTGTATCCACTCCCAGTTTTCTAGAAGGCGCTGCAAACTGGGAGTATCTTCCAAGCAATCTTGAATTTGGTTTCGGCAGTTTGAAATTGTGTTAACCCAACTTTTAGTTTTTCGCTCTGGTTGATATTGGCATTTGAGTAAGTGCATTAAAAGCACTTGTAAATAACTTCCAAGTTCCTTTTGTTCGCTTCGACCCAAAGCCTCTAGTTCCTCTACCAAATGTTCCACATCTAACTCAGCCCAGCGTCCTTTCTTCAGGCATTCAGCTTGTTGCTGCGTCCACATCAGAAAGTCCTGATTGTAGAGTGTCGTTTTACTCATCAACAGTTACCCCTTTGTTTTCAGCAACATTTTGCCTATTTTTGCTCAATGTTGACCCACGAATAATCTCACAAAAGTAATCTAGCAATTACTCCTGTCATCAGCATCGTCATCTTGCAGGTTGTGTTGGGCACAGAAACCGCTGATATCTGGGTTGAAGATAAATTCCTTTTTGAGTTGAGGTTCACCATGTACTTGATTAGGCGTATACCCTAAATTATCGATCCAAGTTACAAATGGTATTACGTATGGCTGATTTGCTGTCGATTTGTGTCCTTGGTTTTTATGAATAAGTGCAGTGAGCGAAGCAGGTAAATGAACAGCCTTGTCACCGAAGTAGTAGAAATGCCGTGATATCAAAACATTTTTACCATCTAAATCTGTTTCTTGATTACTGATGTCATGAACACTTGGTCGCAATATTGGTTGTTCTCCTTGGCTATAATCGTAGATGCAATCACCAACACGATACTCAAATATTTCGCTGTTCCACTTTGGAATTTTCTGAGGACTATGAAATCGGCAAAACTCGTCGTATTTTTGCAATGTCATCTTGTCCGTTACCTTCATTGCATATACAACGTAATCGGCGATATTCCCAATTGGTGACTGTGTAGAACCAAGTCCTACAACCCAATCTCCAATATTTGCGACTCGTCGGATAACAGGCTTGCAAATTGCGAGAGTGCAAAGTTCCCAGAATGGGTTAGGAGCCGCGCCATCATCATAACGTAGGCAGTAAGAGAAGAGTTTCATGAGTACAAAATTACTAAAGTATCTAACTACTACACTATGGCGCACACTGCGGTTTAATACCCTTAGTTGTGTATTTTTTAGTACTCAAAATTTATAAATAATGAAGAGTGAAGAATCAAAATTTTAATCCTTCACTCTACCTTATTCTATATTTCTAAGATTCTCTTCCCGATGCCCAGGTATCACGCCATTTGACAGTACCTTCTTTCGCAATCACCCAGCGGCGATTTACGAGATTTTCGCGTAGAGGCGATCGCCCTTCCCGCCACATGGCATATTTATAAGCAATTAGCTTACCAGCACTTTCATCAAAGGGAATTTCGGCAAACCAAGTATTGGTGTTGATGTACTCTAAAGGATACGCTTTGCCAATATCCCAGTTACCTAACTCTGGGCAATCTCCTGTCACCACAATGATTTCACCAGGTTGGGTCTCTACGCCATTGAGTTGGACGCGGACAATTGTTTGTGCTTTTAACCGTTCGCCAACGTGGCTGAAAACAATTACTCCCCTTTCTTCTAGTACTAGGTCATAAATCTTGCCATCTTTCACCTCATACTTGTTGCGAGTCACTACGCAGGTATGTTCGCCATCGGGCAATTCTGTTTCTACTTCTGGTAAAGTAACTTCTCCTCCCCGATTTAAAGCGACAAAACACACAGAGTCACGATAACGGCGTACATAGCAGTAAACATCCGCTGTTAAGTATTTTTGCCAGTGGCTACCCATTGATACGGCTGGATTCAGTCGCCGTAAGCCAGACAGCAGTCTGATGCAACGATAAATCTCACTCTCAGTATCCCAATTTTCCATCATTGGGCGGTTGTACGGGTCGTTGCCGCCATCAGTGTCGTTATGCAGATACTGTTCTGTGCCGTAATATATGCAGGGAATGCCGCGACAGGTCATAATTAAGGCGATCGCAACCTTCAGCATCGCTGGATCGGGATTCAGCGATTGGAAACGGCACATATCATGGTTATCAATGAAGGTAACTAGCTCTGTTGCCCCGTTGTAGCGATGATCTTGGTCAAAAATATATTGAATTGTTTGGAATCCGTTTTCTGAACCTTGTCCTAGTGCGGCTCGAATTGCCACGCACAAGCCAAAGTCTAGAAGTGTCATGCCTGAGTGGTTAACAAATTCCACTGAGCGATCGTCACTGGGATTACTATAAATCCATTCACCAAAAATGAATACATCTGGTTTGTGATTGGTCATCTCGCCAGTGAATTCTTGCCAAAACCAAATCGGCATGTGCTTGACAGTATCCACCCGCAGTGCATCTACACCCCGGTCTAGCCATTGTTTAATTGCTGACTTAATATACTCCCGATATTCCGCATTATTTTCATTGAAGGTTGCTAGACCAGATAATTCACAGTTTTGTACTTGCCAATCGTCTTCCCAATTTTGCACTTCGCCATAGTGGTGATACCAATTATTGACATCATTATTGAAATCAGCAATTTTGACACCATCATCATATAATTCACCTTTACTACCGCTAGTATCAGGTGTGCTATGGTTGCAGACAATATCCAGCACTAGCTTCATATTGCGCTTGTGCATTTCTGTAATTAACCGATCAAAGGTCGTATTTTTTTCTTCTTGAGTTGCGTTTAAAGAAGGGTTATCTCCCTCCGCAATGTATCGAGGATTAAGCCGTTTAAAGTCTTTTGTCCAATAGCCATGTATTGCTGCATTACCAACAAATAACTCCTCAACCTGCTCGAACAGGGGAGTTAACCAAAGAGCGGTAACTCCCATATTTTTGAGATAATCTAATTTATCGATGACACCTTGCAAGTCGCCACCCCAGTACTTACCCCAATCCTGTCTGGTTGGATCGTAAAGTTCTGAGTTTGCACCTTCGCTGTTATCTGGATCGCCATCATAAAAGCGATCGACTACGAGAAAATAAATTGTTTCCTGACGAAATTCAATATCTCTGGTGTAAAGGAACTCTAGAGCAATCTCAATATCTAACTGCGGTTCTTGTATAAGAGCTTCTACATTTTCCTTTGCAGGATCTACTTTATATTGATCCGGTGAAAACTGGGATGGTGGGGTTTGTACCATAAAAAACTCAAAATTTCATCTAATTCACACTTGCAGAACCAACAGTACAACGTTTCAGGTATTGTGTGTCACTACAAACTTGGGTATTGTGACATCCTGCTTACGGTGTAGGTATCTATCGCTAGCTAGTTTATAATTCTATCGGTAGATATAATTCATCTGCTAGAGGATAAAAATAAAAGAATATAGCAGTTATTAAAGATAATTGCTGGGTTACAAAAATTTACAATATTTAATTAAATTAACCTGTAGTAAATACTGAGTTTGTCCGGTACTTAGGTGTATATTCGAGAAAAGATTTTAGAACACCTCAACTCCTTAGATGATATTAGTTGTCAATAAGGTTTAGTTGTTACACCTGAGTAATACTGAGTAAACCACGTATCAGCCAACTTTTTCTCTAGAAGATTCGCTCCATTGGTAAACTGACCATTGTCACTTTCAATCTGTTATTACTATCAAGGAATTAATTTAGGTAGCAATTATGACTAAATATGACAAGGTTTTTAACTCACCAAAGACATCAGAGGAATCACTAAGTCCAGAGGAAGCGGTGGCGGCGATCGCAACTGTGACTGCGATCGCTGATTCATTTATTGAAGAGGTAGATGCAGAAAGTTTAGCGGGTATCCTCTGGGAATTCGAGGTTTTCGAGGAATACTCAGAAGATGACATTGCAGAAATAGTTGATAGACTCATCTCCATTGCCGAAGAAGAGGGAATTGGGCCTTTGTTTAATGCCGCCAAAGTATCTCTCTCAGACGAATTAGTGCTAGATGGTTTTGCAGCTGGGGTAATAGTGCTTTTAGACGATGACCTCGCCATCCCCAAATCGAAACAAATCTACCTGAAAAAGCTACAAGCAGCTTTAGAACTTGAAGATGAAGAAGCAGAGGAAATCATCAAGGAGGTAATTGCAGCCTTTAAAGAAGCAGAAGATGAAGAATATGCAGACGATGAAGATGAGACAGTAGTCATCGAAGATTTTAGCGAACAGACCTATCAATCCCCTTTAGGTAATTTTACCGTGCCGATTCCGGTCGATCCGCAGCAAGGCGGTAGAATTCAAAGCCAGGAAGGAGTAGTTGGCTTTTCTGATGACATCGGTACTTTACTGAGAATCGATTATTATCCTTTCCCCTTAGAACAGTTAGAGGAATTGGAGTCTGTTGGACAAGAAGAATATTTACAAACAATTTTAGTAGACAAGTATGTACCCCAAGCGATTTTCGTTAATGTACCAGAAGCTTCTGTGGAATATACCGAATATCTGGAAAATACTTTGCGAGGCGCTTACTACGTGTTAATTGATATGCCCAAAGGTTCGACAATTTCTAAGCAAGAAAATAATGGAACTGCGATCAGATTAGATGCGTACCGGGGGTTGCTCACCTTTATCAGTGGTGAATTTTTGTATATAGTTAGTAGTCAGCACAGCTTTATTAACGGCGAAACTCCTGATTCTGTTGAGGAAGAGGCTGAAGACATCAAAGAAAGTATTTTAGAGTTTGTTGAGACTATAGAGTTCACTTAGTACAGTATTTCATTCATTCGTGGCGAATTAAATTTGGCAGGATTCTGCAATACCAATGCATTGGCTGGCATTAGACATAAGAATGAAGAGACGTAGCACTGCTACGTCTCTACAAGGATTCTGGATAACGCATATTTAATTTCACCAGAGTATATTCGCCTTGCCTTCGCTTATGTGATGTACATTTGGAAAGGGCGATGTCTGACGACAAGTTTGGAGAAGACAAGAAGTCTCAGGCTCCGCACTGGGTGTCTACGCTTATAATTTTTCATGACAATAACCCTGCTGAACAATCGCTATCAAGTTATCCAGGTAATCGGCGCTGGTGGGTTTGGCGAAACCTTTCTAGCAGAAGATGTCCACATGCCTTCTCGCCGTCGCTGTGTAATCAAGCAACTAAAACCAATAACCAATAATGACCCGCAAACCTACCAACTTATCCAACAACGGTTTGAACGGGAAGCCGCAACCTTGGAGTATTTGGGTGAAAGTAGTCACCAAATTCCCAAACTCTACGCCTACTTTTCTGAGAATGGACAGTTTTACCTCGTCCAAGAATGGATTCACGGTCAAACTCTGACAAAAATTGTCGAAGCCAAAGGATTTGAGAGTGAAACTGCTGTTCGGCAAATTCTCTTGAGTCTGCTTTCAGTTTTAGATTATGTTCACAGTAAAGGCATTATTCACCGGGATATCAAGCCAGATAACATTATTCTGCGTTCTGTTGATAACGAGCCAGTGTTGATTGATTTTGGTGCAGTCAAAGAAACAATCCGTTCAGTGGTGAATTCTCCAGGATACCCCACGCGATCGCTTGTCATTGGTACGCCGGGATATATGCCTAGCGAACAAGCCGTTGGTCGCCCAGTTTACGCCACTGATATCTACAGCTTAGGTTTAACGGCAATTTATCTACTGACTGGCAAACACCCGCAAGAACTAGTAACCGATCTAAAAACTGGGGAAATACTTTGGCAGCAGCACGTCCCTAACGTCTCTGCCCAATTGGCGGCGGTACTCAATCAGGCAATTAAGCCTCATGCTGGCGATCGCTACAGCACTGCTAGTAAAATGCTATACGCCCTGCAATCTGCTAGTAATATACCTACTGAGTTAACTGCAAATCCTTCTAGAGTTAGTTTTTCTCCCACCGCATCGACTCGGCAAACTCAGCCATTATATTCTCCACAAAACAATTCTGCGATTCCAGAGTCTTCCAATCCTGGAAACTGGCAAAAACCTGCTGTGATTGTTGGTAGTTTGTTGATAGGCGGCTTGATTGGTGCAGTAGCAATTCCTAGCATCATTCGTCAGCAACAACCAGAAACAACCATTGGCACAAATCCCACGCCATCGCCAGAATCTTTTCCTACTTCTGCATCTACCGAACCGCCCGTTTCCTCCCAAACGTCTCCAGTTCCAGTTATCCCTAGCTCACCACCACAACGGCGACCAACCTCTAATTCCCCAGTTGTACCCATACCACAGCCAGAAAAAGAGCCTGTCACTTTAGATACTCCAGCGCCGATAGCAGTATCCACACCACAGCCAGAACCAAAGGATGAGGTAAGCGCAGTTCCTAAACCAGAAGTTCATTCTACACCACAAAATAAGCCGCGCAGTAAATTAGCTGCCACTGCCAGTAGAGAAAGCGTTCCCGCATTCCCTACAGGTACAACAAGAAACATCGTAGAAGCTACCCTCGGCAAACCAAATCAAGATTTAAGAGGCGCATGGGGCAAAACTCGTGCTGTCGTTTACAAACTAGTGCCAAACAAAATTGACCTTGGCTACTTATTCGATCGCAATTCTAAAACGCTGCGTCAAACTGAGGTATCTTTTGCTCAATCGGTAGATCCAGAAGTAATGGAGACTACCTTGAATGGAATGTTAGCAGGGCAAGCCACTGAAGAAATTAAGCAGGGACTCAAACAGGTACAACAGCGTCAATCTGATAATTTTAGTTTTAAAAATGGCTCAGTCAAGGGTCAAATTATCCGCCAACAATGTGATTTTATTTACATCAGCATTTGGGATGCAGATTTACATGATTTTGTAAATCCATCTACAGCCAAACAGTGTTAACTTTCTGGCAAACATTATTCTCAAAAGTTAGATTTTTGTATCCTACAAGACAGACTCAGTATTCAACATAGTGATTCAAAAACTGACTTTATTCGGCTACAATCAAGATAATTTCAGTCTTCCCAAACACAAAAACCCAATTTTTAGAATTAGTGCATTTGTTCGCTAGATTTTGCAACTAAATCCATAAAAATCTGTGTTTCCCATTCCCCATTCTTTATTTTCAATTCTTAATCTTCATAAAGTTATAAATACCATTATTAAGTTTTTAATAATACTTGTCTCAGCTTCTACATTCATGTCGTAAAGTTCGATTGGAATTGTGTAATCTGAAGACAGCAAAGCTAAATTATTCAATTGAGGTCTGATGACTCCTACAATCATACGTCAGCTTTGGTCAGTGGTTGAAACCGCTCAAGCCAAGCTCCTTTTACAACTGGATGATGCTAGCTTGGTGCAGTGGTTAGTGAAACAAACCGAAACGCAAGTGTTGTTAGATTCTAACGAAACTGATTTTCTTAGCCACTACATTCAATCTCGACTAGCCCTCATACGCGATCTTGCCCATGAACGGCAGTGTTCATGATGCCTACGGCGGTCACTGAGCTTTGTCGTACCACTTCGTGGAAGCAAGCTACGCGCAGCGTCTCGCAGAGAAGTGCGGGCTACGCCAACGCAAAATCAAGATAAATAAATAGATCGATCGTCAAGTGTTATTAGTGTTGACTATTAGCTTTTGGGGAAAGATAACCTTCCACTAAGCAGTCAGAGCCTACTACACGCCAACGAACACGTTCTAAAGACAACGCCTCAGTCATGGTAGTAAAACCTAAATCGCCCACTGGTGTGGGAGCAATACTACCACCAATGATCTTTGGGGCAATAAATGCCAAAACTTTTTGCACTGCTCCTTGAGCGATCGCACTAGCAGCTAAAGTACCACCACACTCCCACAGCACGCTACAAAAACCTCGTTCATATAAGTACTCCATTGCCTTATCCGGTGTCAGTGATGCTAATTCCACCACCTCCACACCCTGGTTGAGCAACAGGTTTTGAAAATCGGGGTTAGCACCCTTCTGTGTCAACACCAAAGTTGGAGCATCCGCGGTTTGCCACAGATGGGCACTGGCCGGTAAGTTAAGATGGCGACTCATCACCACTCGTAGGGGATTATGTGCCCCCACCTGATGGCTGGTTAAGTAAGGATTATCTTGTCGGACTGTATTACCGCCGACAATTATGGCATCACAAGCCGCCCGCACTAGATGTACTTCACTGCGGGCTTCTTGACTTGTCACCCAAGCGCTATGACCAGAGGTAGTAGCAATTTTGCCATCTAAAGTCATGGCATATTTTAAAATTCCCAAAGGTCGCTTATAGAGAATGCGATGCACAAAAGCTTCATTTAGCTGACGACAGGCTTCCTCTTCTACTCCAACCAATACTTCAATTCCTGCCGCTCGTAAACGGGCGATGCCACCTCCAGCCACCAGTGGATTGGGGTCAACCATACCCACTACTACTTTTGCCACCCCTGCTTCGATCAATCCTTCCGAACAAGGGGGAGTACGTCCGTAGTGATTGCAAGGTTCGAGGCTGACATAGATTGTTGCACCACGAGCGCGATTCTCCTGAGGAGAGGCTGCGCCAACGCCTGCTGCCCTCAAGGCAAACACTTCTGCATGAGGCTCACCTGCGCGAGGATGAAATCCTTCGCCGACAATTTCGCCATCCTTGACAATCACTGCTCCCACTAAAGGATTTGGCGAAGTCCGCCCTAAAGCGCGACGGGCAAGTTCTAAACACCGCAGCATCATACGAGAGTCAAAGTCAGTTCCTACCTTTTGCTTCGGTGGTGAATTCGAGCCAGCTGCTGACTCCACTATTGGTGTATTTTCCTGAGTGTAATTTGGTAAGGATGCATCTGCTTGAGCGATTACTGGGGAATTATCCATAATTTTAGGCAACACTGTAAATATTCTGCACGCGATCGCGCAGCCTCTCCACAAGAGAATCGCGCTTTGCTCCTGATAATTAAACAGTAATATCTAGGCGCTATTATTGGCTGTCTCAACTTACATGAGTCTGTAATATTCAGACTTACAGTTCACTGTAACTTGAATCCATATTGCCAGAGGTTGCTCAAATTCATAAAGATTTAGGTTACAGGGTACAAAAGATAATTTTCTTTACTGTCACCTGTAACCTATTCCCTTCCTAACTCCTAATTCTTGTACAGACGCGATTAATCCTGTCTCTACTCCTAATTCTTGTACAGACGCGATTAATCGCGTCTCTAACTTTACTATTGCTCCAATAATTTCATCCGCTGCCACCAAAGATTCAACGGATAATAGACGACAGGCGCCCACAGACTACTCAGAATGGCAGAGGCAAGAGCGACGCGCTGATAATATGTCCAAATATCTGTCACCTTACGCTCATTGCCCAGCAAAGTTAATTGCAACCCAAAGATAGTTTCTGCCAAAACTGCCAAAACAAAGACAATTACAGCAATCGAAATAAAATCTTCTTCGATAAAACGCTGTTTCTGAAGCAGACCAGTTAAAGCCCCCACTATCCCTAAACTGATGGCATGAGTCGGGCTAGGTGATGTCATCGAATCTTGGAGTAGCCCCAGAACTATACCTGCTAATGCTCCGGCAAACACTGTGCGCTTCACACTCCAAGCTACCACCCAAATTAACAGCCAGTTAGGGCCAATTCCTAACAATTCCATACCTGGGAATCGGGTTGGTAATAACAGCAAACATAACAGTACAGAACTAGCCGTCACTATCCAACCAAACAACTGACGTATACCGGGATGCCAACGAGCCAGCGGCTGGATTCGGAATTTCGATTTTCGCTCTGACGATTTTGGCTTTTTCTGCCTGCTACCACCAAATGCAGGAATCTTCATTTTTCTAGTGATTTTTTCAAAGAATTTACTTAGACTTTTGCGGCACTTGATTTGCCGACTCTTGGTTTTCTGGTTTGGGATAAACAGCTACCCAATCAAGAGAACGGATTGGCGGAAAAAGCTCAATTTTCGCCACTGATGCTGGGAGTTTCTTTAAATCCAGCGACTTAATTCGTCCTACTGCCAAACCGGAGGGAAATTTCTGACTATAAGTAGATGTGGAAACTAAATCTCCTACTTTCACATTTGGAACTTTTTCATAAAACTCCAATACAGCTTCAGCAGAAGAATCTCCTCGTAAAACGCCTTTAGCTGCTGTGCGGCTAATCGATACACCCACTTGACTCTTGAGGTCACTGATTAACAACACGCGGCTAGTATTAGGAGTTACGCTCTCCACCAAACCCACCAATCCGCCTTCTGCTTTGACTATGAAGCCTTCCTGAATCCCTGCATTTGCACCGCGATTCAGCGTCACTTGTTGCCACCATTGGTCAGCACTACGTCCCACCACCCGTGCTGGAACTGGCCGTGATGCTAGTGGCTCTTTTTCCACATAGCCTAATAAATCTTGTAATTTTGTCTTTTGACTTTCCAAATCTACTATACGGGTTTGCAATTCCATTATCCGGGCATCTCTAAGACGTTCTTCTGGAGTTGGCCCTGACTGCAACATCTCTAATGGACGGGTAATTGCCTGATATGTCTCAAGCACTAGTTCTCCTTGAGTCTGTCGCAATATCCAAGCACTACCAACTACTAAAGCTAACAAGCCAATTTGCAACCCTTTACGATCCCACCAACGCCGTATTGTCACCATATATACCTACATGTACTTATATAAATTAAGTTCTACTTGGATTCTATGTATATAGAACCCAAATAGAACTCAAATAGAACTCAAGTCTGATATTTTTTTTGTTACATATTGCGAGAGCTTTCGATAACAACTCGTTCCAACTGTTTAAAGTTTTCTAACACACGACCTGTTCCCAGCACAACACAGCTCAAAGGATCGGCAGCAATGTGGGTAATAATCCCTGTTTCATGGCTAACAAGGGTATCTATGCCTTTGAGCAAAGCACCGCCACCAGCTAACATAATCCCTCTGTCAATAATGTCTGCTGCCAGTTCTGGCGGTGTGCGTTCTAGTGTCCGCTTCACAGCTTCGATAATTACTGATAGCGGTTCCATCATACTTTCACGGATTTCTGGGGCTTTGATGGTTACAGTTCGCGGTAGACCCGAAAGCAGGTGTAAGCCTCGGACTTCCATCATCGCGTCATTATCATCATTAGTCGGATAGGCAGAACCAAGCCGAATCTTGATTTCCTCGGCAGTACGTTCACCAATGACTAAATTATGAACTTTCTTAATATACTGAACGATCGCATCAGTCAGTTCATCTCCAGCAATGCGTACTGATTCGCTGATTACCGTACCTTGAAGACTCAGCACTGCAACTTCTGTTGTCCCACCACCAATATCGATGATCATGTTGCCAGTTGCTTCGGCAACAGGTAGTCCTGCACCAATAGCCGCAGCTACAGGCTCATCGATTAAATAGACTTTTCTGGCTCCTGCTTGGTGAGCGGCATCCATCACCGCTCGTCTTTCTACTCCTGTAACGCCACTGGGAATACCAATGACAATTCGGGGTAGGATTAGAGATTTACCTTCATTTACACGCTGAATAAAGCTTTTGAGCATCAGCTCGGCTATATCAAAGTCAGCGATTACACCATCCCGCAAAGGACGCAAAGCAATCACATTTCCCGGTGTGCGACCGAGCATTTTTTTGGCTTCTTCTCCTACTGCTAGTGCAACCTTTTCGTTGACATCGATAGCAACTACAGAAGGTTCTTGTAGTACAATACCTTTACCAGATACATAAACCAGGGTGTTTGCAGTACCAAGGTCGATACCCATATCCCATGAAGTGCGAAAGTTCCTAAAAATACCCACGCGTCTGTAAGCCCCCTATGTGCGATACTTTTTTTGACTACAACGGTAAGAGTTAATCGTGCTTGATTCGATTATGTTTGTATCCTAAGTTGAGTAAACTAGACAATATTTTTATATGATTCCCAGAAATATTTAGTATGTCTCAAGCGCCGTACTTTTTGATATTCCCTGGTTAACTTAGTATATCCGTATACTTTTATGTGTTTACTCCAAATAATGTGTATAAATTTTCAAGTCAATTATATTGTTAACTGTTTAACACATTATTTTCAAGTCTTTCACAATTCGCTATGATGAAAGTCGAAATTGCTAAGTACGTTTGTACTGAAAGGTAACACGATGAGTATCAATGTTGTCACCCTCATTGGTCGTGTAGGCGGCGACCCGGAGATTAAGTATTTTGAGTCTGGTAGTGTGAAGTGTAAATTAACACTAGCTGTTAATCGTCGCACAAAAGAAGGTGAACATACCGACTGGTTTAATTTGGAACTATGGGGAAAAACGGCGGAGGTGGCAGGCAATTATGTACGTAAAGGCAGGCAAATTGCTGTCAAAGGTTCTTTGAAGTTTGACACATGGAGCGATCGCCAAACAGGAGCAAACCGCTCCTCACCAGTGATTCAAGTAGATCAACTTGATTTATTAGGCTCTAAGCGAGATGCAGAAGGCGGTACAGGAGATATGTCTTCAGAACATTTTTAATTGAGCATCCCTTCGGCTCCGCTCAGGGCAAGTGGGCATTGATTATTAGTCCTTTGCCTTTACAAATGACAAAGCGCAAAGTCTGAGCGCCGGCTTCCGGCGATCAGAACTTTGTAAGAGAGGACTAATGACAAATGACTAATAACTAATTTGCAACGTCACCGATGCTTCTACTTGCTGTTCACCACCAACAATCGGGGTGGAAGCATCAGCTGATTTCGCAGCCTCAGCCCGTAAAAACATTGGTGGTGGTGGTGGCGCACTGGCATTATTAACTTGAATGCTGACTATTTCTTTGGATTTAAAACCCAAAGCACTAAAAACGGCATCAGCTTGCTGCCGTGCATCTTGAGTAGCTTCTCTTAATGCTTGCTTTTGAGCAGCTGCGATCGCTTCATCTTTCGCAACAAAAGTAATGCCGTTAATTTGTGTTGCACCGGCTTTGACTGCATCATCCAATAATGTCCCAGCTTGCTCAACAGGAATACTAAAACTCACAGTGTTAGTGGCAGCATAGCCTGTAATCCGCTGGACATTATTGGTGTAGCTGTAAACCGGATTGAGACGGATACCGGTAGTTTGTAATTTTTCAACATTTTTGCTCTTGAGAAACGCAACCACCGCCGATGACCTCTGAGCGGCTTCTTGCTGTACCTCTTGAGCTGTTTTCCCCTGAATCTCCACTCCTAAACTAACTTGTGCCAGAGTTGTCGGAATTGTTTCGACTCCGCGACCACTGACACTAAGGGTTCGTGACAATCTATCTTTTTCTTGTGCGAATGCAGGTAGTGCAAAAGTTGCACATACAAGCATTGCTAAAGGCAGTATTTTCCACAGGTTTGCCGATGGAAAATGAGAACCGGGTAAAGCGGCTCTAGTCATCATATTTGCACTCCTCAAAGTATCCACAGATGTTTTAAATAAAGGTATATAGCAATCTGCTGCTGGTCGTTGAGAACCAACAGCCACCACAAGTTTTTCACAACTTAAGTGCGATCGCCAGATACGATTCGTATGTTCTTACTTTGACACTGCGATCGTCAAAAGCTGAAATGGTTACATTTTTTGAAACTAAAAAAATTACACTAGTACTGCACAGCCTAAATGAAACGTTTACGCCGTATTCATTTTGAATTCGGATTGCTTCTCCATAGGATGTTTTTCAGAAACGCGTCAAAATCAAAGAGAAGGATTTTCAGAGAACCTAATGCATTTGTTAGAACCAATCAACTTCTCTTTTCCTCTGCTGGCTAGCGCAACACAAGCCGCAGACAGTTCAATGGTAGTCGAAGCAGTGCTACTAAGCTTAGTAGTCATTTATCTCGCCAGCAAAGTTGGTGGAGAGTTATCAAACCAAGTGGGTTTGCCGCCTGTTTTAGGCGAACTCGTTGGCGGTGTGGTAGTTGGCATCTCTGTTTTCCATCTTTTAGTGTTTCCAGAAGGCGGCACAGACAGTTCTAATTCTTTGATTGTGTCCTTCCTTCAAACCACTGCTGGTTTAACGCCTGAAGCCGCTCCAGCAGTGTTTGCAGCCCAGTCCGAGGTCATTTCCGTTCTGGCAGAATTGGGTGTGATCATTTTGCTGTTTGAAATCGGCTTGGAGTCGAATTTAAAAGATTTAATGGCAGTTGGTATTCAAGCTACTGTTGTCGCAGTAGTTGGGGTAGCAGTACCCTTTGCTGCTGGGACTGTGGGACTGATGACTTTGTTTGGGATTAGCGCTATACCTGCAATTTTTGCCGGGGCAGCTTTAACTGCCACTAGTATTGGGATGACATCCAAAGTGCTGTCAGAATTGGGGCGGCTCAATTCTAAAGAAGGGCAGATTATTTTGGGTGCTGCGGTAATTGATGACGTACTAGGAATCATCGTTTTAGCGGTAGTTGCCAGTTTAGCTAAAGACGGCGTGGTGGATGTCAGCAAAGTGATTTATTTGATTATCAGTGCCACTGGTTTTATTTTGGGAGCAATCCTACTAGGGAATGTTTTCAATAAGTCCTTTGTAGCGATCGCCGATCAACTCAAAACACGTGGTGGACTAGTAATCCCAGCATTCATTTTCGCCTTTGCTATGGCATACTTGGCCGCCGTCATCCAGTTAGAAGCAATTTTAGGAGCTTTTGCAGCTGGTTTAGTTCTAGAAGAAACAGATAAGCGTAAAGAACTGCAAAGGCAAGTCTGTCCCATTGCCGATATATTAGTGCCAATTTTCTTTGTGACTGTTGGCGCAAAAACCGATTTGGGAGTATTAAACCCAGCAATTCCCGACAATCGTGAAGGTCTAATTATGGCAACTTTCCTGATTACAGTAGCCATTCTCGGTAAAGTAATCACAGGTTTAAGCGTGTTTGGTCAACCGGAAATCAACCGTTTAGCGATCGGTGTGGGGATGATTCCTAGAGGCGAGGTTGGGTTAGTGTTTGCTGGTGTCGGCGCTGCCAGTGGCGCTCTCTCGAAACCATTAGGGGCAGCAATTATCATGATGGTTATCTTGACAACCTTTTTAGCTCCTCCATTGTTACGATTTGTGTTTCCAGATCCAAAAACCGTGGACGGAAATTCAGAGCAACTAATTTTAGACGGTTCCTCTGGGACTTCGTTGGTAATTGAACCACCTCAGTCGAGGGTGCCAGCATCAAATGACAGCAGCAATTTGGGAGTAACTCCAGATTCTGGCGATCGTTAATTATTGGGAATGGGGAATGGGGAATGGGGCGTTAGGAGTTCTGAGTAATGAGTAATGAGTAATGAGTTAGGAGTTAGGAGTTATTCTCCTCCTGCTCCCCTGCTCCCCTGCCCCTCTGCTCCAATTGTGCAGTGGAAACTTCTATCCTCAAATCTCCGTCCCGTGTGATTGTAGAATAATCATTTGTTTATAATTTCTACCAGCATTCAGAATGTTACTTAATTTCTAGTCTCCCTGGGCTTGTGAGCCTTTATCTGAATATTTTCCAGATAATTGGGGAGTAACACCCATAATTTTGCTAGATCGTTTGACAGTAATGGGAATTATTTATTCAGTGCATCGATGGCAGCAAAGAACAAACACTTATCAGTAAACAGCTATCAATTATCAGTTTTCTAGCTTTATTGGGAGTCAGAGTTCTCCACCTGTAAAGGTGGAAGGTTTCGCATGGGGATTTAAACTTAATTTGAAACCCGATCGATGATTTAAGTGTGTCTAAATACTGGCTTAAAAATCAAACAAGGGATTCAGAAGTCAAGTTTAAGTGGTGATGGTGTGATGATTTACCAATGAGTTGAGATATTGACGGCTCCCATGAATGTGAATTAGGAGAAAGGACTGTGAAATTACATTGGTTATTAGCCAGCACTATTGGAACTATCTTCATGCTATCGTCGCCAGCAATGGCCGCGAGACTTGAATCTTGGCGCTTTGATGCCAATCAAAACAGGCTGGAAATTAATACTGTGGGAGCAGTTCAACCCCAAGCACAACTAATTTTCAACCCAACTCGGCTGGTAATTGATTTGCCGGGAACTACATTTGGTCGTCCGCAGTTAACTCAACAGGTGGGTGGTGGAATTCGCTCAATCCGTGTTGGACAGTTTGATATCGATACAACACGCATAGTTGTCGAATTGACTCCTGGTTACAGTTTAGACCCGAAACGAGTGAAATTTGTTGGTACAACTGGCGATCGCTGGACGGTGCAATTACCGAAACCAGAAGTCGAAAAAGTAGCTTCATCTCCTAGAAGTGCTTACAGTGTAGTTACCCCAGACTCCGAACGTCAATCTAATATTTCAAGGGTTGCTACTACTACACGAGGGGCAACTCAAATTGAGAGCTTACAGGTAACAGGTGATGGGTTGTTCATTCGTACCAGTGGTGGTAATCCTCCGATTCAGGTAATTCGTAGCCGCGATCGCGCTACCATCTTTCTAGATATCTCTGGTGCATCTTTATCACCACGTCTGACGCAGCAGAGTAATATACCCGTTAACAAACATGGTATTAGCCGCGTCGAATTCACCTCATTGCAAAGCCAACCTCCTGGTGTCCGCCTAACTTTGCGAGTAGATAAAAATAGCCCAGATTGGCGAGCAACTAATAGTAGCGATGGTGGTTTGATTGTTTTACCTAGTCGGGTTGTCAGATTGCCTAGAAGTAATAATTCGGACAATCAGTCAGAAGCCGTTTCCTTTCCCAGTAGAGCATCTACCAATAACTCGCCAGCAACAATTGAATCTGTGCAACTTGCTGATAATGGCAAACAATTGCTAATTAGAGGCAACCAACCTTTATCTGCTACGGGAACCTGGGATAGATCCTTAGGTATTTTCCGAGTCACAATTACCAATGCCAAGTTAGCTCCCAGAGTTATAGGGCCTACTTTTGCTCCCAATAGCCCTATTCTTCGGGTACGTCTGCAACCTCAAGCATCCAATACAGTGGTTGTTTTGGTTCAACCCGCAGGAGGAGTGCAAATTGGGCAACCCCAGCAAATCGGCGACCAGCTTTTGGTACCAATACAAGGTTCTCGGCGAGTTGTCACCCTTCCCGGAAGACCACCCTATGCTTTACCTGGGCTACCACCGCCGAACCGCGGGCCATTCCCAGACCCAAACAATCCAAATCCGCGACCCCTAATACAACCACAGCGCCGAGTTACCAATGGGCGAGTGGTAGTTATTATTGACCCCGGACATGGTGGTAAAGACTCAGGAGCGCTTGGCATAGGTGGGGCGCGCGAAAAAGATGTTATCTTGCCTATTGGTAAAAGGCTAGGTGAGATTTTGCAGCAAAATGGCGTACAGGTTATTATGACGCGCGATTCTGACTATTTTGTTACTCTTCCGGGACGGGTGCAATTAGCAGAGCGAGCTAATGCTGATGTATTTGTTAGCATCCACGCTAATTCCGCAGGTGCGAGTCGTCCCGATGTTAATGGGTTAGAAACGTATTATTACGACAGTGGTTTGGGTCTAGCTCGCATTGTCCATAACAGTATTCTCCAAAGCCTGAATGTCAGAGACAGGGGAGTGCGGCGAGCCAGATTTTATGTCCTCAGAAAAAGTTCTATGCCCTCTATTCTCGTGGAAACGGGTTATATGACTGGTCGACAGGATATGGCTAGGCTCAGAACCTCAGCTTACCAAAATCAAATGGCAGAAGCGATCGCTCGTGGGGTTCTTCAGTATCTAAAGAGAAGATAAGTAATTTAGTCTAAATTTCTAAATTGTTGAGTAAGTACATCTAATCTTTACCATTTTTATCCAATTTAGTAGTAAAACAATTTAAGTATTCTTGCGGCGGAATAAGAGTAGCTTCTTTGTTATTGTCATTTGATACTTTGCAATTCAACAAATTTTGGATTTTAGATTGTCCTGCGGAACGCTATGTGTAGCTTGCTTCTTTGGAAGGTACGGCTACACTCAGTCAAACTATTTTGGATTTGTATCACCTACAACAGGTGGTAGTGTAGCAAGACCCTAGTCTGGCAGAAAACTAAAATCGGGAATCTAAAATCTAAAATTGGCAGTCAAATTTATATAGGCTAGTGGCATGGCAAAATCAGAGGAGCGTGCTATATTTTACGCCATTAGCTGTGTCTTAATAACAGCGCAAAACTCAAGTGTGCGCGGTGACGGTGTGAGGATTAGCCAATATGTTGAGATGTTGACGGCTCCCATAAATGTGAATCAGGAGAAAAGACTGTGAAATTACGCTGGTTACTATCCAGTACTATTGGAACCATCTTCATGCTATCGTCGCCGGCAATGGCCGCGAGACTTGAATCTTGGCGTTTTGATGTCAATCAAAACAAGCTGGAAATTAATACTCAAGGGGATGTTCAACCCCAAGCACAATTAATATTTAACCCGACTCGTCTAGTAATTGATTTACCAGGAACCACATTTGGCCGCCCGCAGCTAACCCAACAAGTGGGCGGTGCAATTCGTTCAATCCGTGTTGGACAGTTTGACGAACAAACAACGCGCATAGTGGTTGAACTAACTCCTGGTTATAGTTTAGACCCCAAACGAGTGCAATTTGTGGGTACAACTGGCGATCGCTGGACAGTGCAATTACCTAGACCAGAAGCCGACAATGTACCTGCAAGAAACACTGAAGGGCAACCAGAACAAGCTATAGCCTCTGATACTTCACCCAGAACATCTACACCAACATTTCCCTCAAGGAATATTTATAATGTGGTGACAAGCGGCTCTGTAAATCCACTGAATACCAGAGCGCTGAACAACAGAATGGTTGTCGCCAAAGTTACTCAAATTGAGAACTTACAAGTCACTGGTGATGGTTTTTTTGTCCGTACCAATGGTGGTAATCCTCAGATTCAGGTAAATCGTAGCAACGATCAAAAGGCAATTAACATCGATATTGCTGGCGCAACTCTATCACCAAGTTTAGAACAGCGAGATTTGTCAATTAATCGCTATGGTGTTAGCCGTATCCAGTTCAGCCAGCTGCAAACTAGTCCATCTGTTGTTCGCCTGACTTTACAAGTAGATGAAAATAGTCCAAATTGGCGAGCAACCACTAGCAGTGTTGGTGGTTTTGTGATTCTACCCAGTCGTGGAGTTGCCCAATTGCCTGGAAGTAACAGTCCACGTCCCATAGCACCAAGTAACACACCTGCTAGCATTCAGTCTGTACAACTGGCTAATAATGGCACACAACTGCTGATTCGAGCCGACCAAACTTTGTCTGCTACAGGAGGCTGGGATAGAACCTCTGGTCTGTTCCGCATCACTATCAACAATGCTAAGTTAGCTCCGAAAGTCACAGGCCCCACTTTTAATCCTAATAGCCCGATTTTGCGGGTACGCCTGCAACCACAAGAATCCAACACTGTCACCGTCTTGGTTCAACCAGCAGCCGGAGTACAAATTGGGGAACTCAACCAGGTTGGCGACCAGCTTTTAGCTTTAGAATTACGACGTAGTAGCAGCATCACACCACCCATTGCTTTACCTCCTCTGCCATTACCAGACCAAGGACAATTACCAAATCCCATAGATAATCCCCGTCCAATCTCCCAGCCACAGCCACGCCCTTCAGTTCCCAGAGGGAAATTGCTAGTAGTTATTGACCCAGGACATGGTGGAAAAGACTCAGGTGCCCCTGGTTTGGGAGGACTTTTAGAAAAGAATGTAATTTTGCCTATTGGGAAAAGGGTAGGAGCAATTTTAGAGCAAAATGGTGTACAAGCGGTACTAACGCGGGATGCCGACTTTTTCGTAGAACTTCAGGGACGGGTAGATATTGCCAAGCGAGTTAATGCAACTTTGTTTGTCAGCATTCACGCTAATTCCGTTGATAATCGCCCTGATGTCAATGGGTTAGAAGTATATTATTTCGATAGTGGTTATGGTCTGGCTGAAGTAGTTCGTAAAACCATTCTCCAGGACATCGGTACTATTAAAGATCGGGGAACCCGCAAAGCGAGATTCTATGTTCTGAGGAAAAGCTCCATGCCTTCGATTTTGGTAGAAACAGGGTATATGACTGGTTACGAGGATAATCCCAGATTGGGAACACCAGAATATCAAAATCGGATGGCAGAAGCGATCGCTCGTGGCATTCTAAAATACTTACAGCAGAGGTAATATAGTACAAATTACTAATTAAAGAGGTAGTATTTAAACTTCTTTGACGCGCAGAATTTAGTAGTCAAATTAGAGATTGTCTGCTAAATTCTGTATTTTAAATCCCAAAACCTAAATATATATCTGCCTGTGTATTCATCTTCCATTTTTGAAGGAAATCTTGACGATTTTTCCGAGCGAGAACCCCAACGTGCCCCAATTGGCATCTTTGATAGTGGTGTGGGTGGGCTGACAGTACTGCGACAAATATATCGACAACTCCCCAATGAATCAATTGTTTACTTTGGGGATACAGCTAGACTTCCTTACGGAATTCGTTCACAAGCAGAAATTTTACGATTTACACGTGAAATTATTACCTGGCTACAACAGCAGCAGGTAAAAATGGTAATTATGGCTTGTAACACCAGTTCTGCCTTAGCCCTAGAAACCGTGCGTCAAGAATTTAGCATACCCATTTTGGGAGTAATCCTACCGGGTGCAAAAGCTGCGGTGCAACAAGGAAAGCGGATTGGTGTAATTGCCACTCCAGCTACAGCTAAAAGTAATGCTTATAAGCACGCTATTCTCGAAATTGCTCCCGATGTCCAAGTCTGGCAAGTTGGATGTCCAGAGTTTGTGCCATTGATTGAGCAAAACCGCATTCACGATCCTTACACTGCACAAGTCGCACGAGGCTACCTAGAGCCTTTATTAGAGCAGGAAATTGACACCCTAGTTCACGGCTGTACCCATTATCCGCATCTTACACCAGTACTGCGATCGCTCCTCCCCTCTCAAGTCCAGTTGGTCGATCCAGCTGTTCATGTTGTGGCGGCTTGTGCGCAAGAACTAGACTTACTAGGCTTAAGAAATACTCATCTACCATTACCAACTCGCTTCGCCGTCAGCGGTTGTCCGCAACAGTTTTCTCAGTCAGGAGTGCAGTGGCTAGGCTATACACCAATGGTTGAAGAGGTTTCTTTCACCGATATCGCTATTTCCCAACTCCAATAAAACTAATTAGTCCCTAGTCCTTAGTCATTTATCGAAACAAATGACGAAGGACTAAGGACAAATGACAAATGACTATTGACTATTAACTGATATCTCCTGCTTATGTTTTCCTTTGGTAGATGAAGAAAAACTTGTAGGAACAGTCTTTGTACCCGTTCGCTTCGCCAGTGCTAATAACAGGTAGACTGTGAACAAATATCCAGAGGCTAAAATAAAAATCATCATAGGTATACTTCCGTAAATCATTGTTCTACTAGCACCCTTCTAAACGAATATAAAATTTCATAAAATTAGTAGAACCTCAGCCAAGCAAGTACATTCTTGATGACTGTAGTTTCCTATGGTAAAATTACTTATAGAGATAAAATCCTCTACGGACAAAGAATTTATGACCTAATGCGACTTCTTGCAAACCATAGATCCCACAGCAGTTAGCTTGCCGTTTAGCAATCTAAAACTACGATTCTCAGCGGTCTACTCGATCTGCTTTATTTTTGCTTAAACTGCTGCAATAAAGAGCAATGCTTGCGCTCTACGTGCGCTAAGTACGTGTAGCGGCTTCCCATAGGGATATCACATAGCTCCAAACCAGGAGTTTTACCCATCGTAGGAAAAATTAAAGAATTTATTCCCTTAATCTAACCGACGAATATTTATTTTAGGCTCACAGCACCAATTAAGTAAAATCAACTAGTAGCTGACTTAACTTTTGGGCTGCGAATATCTTACAAAATTTAAAATTCCTATATTTTAGCGTAACACAACGACCCTGAATTTTGAGCTTATTCGGCTGCTAAATTTCAAATTTTTTGAAGAGCTACACCTTAATCTGGAGAAATTTAGCCTTACTCTTGGCGACGAATTTAAATCACTTCATTTTTGTCAATAAGTAATATTGCTTGAATATTTTCAGAACTGTGACGAGAAAGGTGAGATGAGAAACTACTTAACACAATTTAATCTAACATTTTTGTCGTGTACTGAGAATTCTTGTTTTAAGTTAGTTTAAAGTTTGAGCAGCCACTAATTAAGTACAATTGCTTATTGACAAAAATCTTGGCAACCTTAATTATCACCCATAGACTCATAAAAACGGGATTACCTGATGAAAACTTTGCGCTGGCACAGGGTTATCTTAAAATGAGTATAGGATATGTAAACTTTCGTAACCTAAGTCAGAGTCCGCCCATCCATGACCCCAGCCACCTCCCTGTTTACCCCTGTGGAAGCAGACCTGCGACTACTAGCAGATAACCTAAAGCAGCTAGTTGGAAATCGCCACCCCATCCTGTTTATGGCAGCCGAACATCTATTCGGAGCTGGGGGAAAGCGTATCAGACCAGCAATTGTCCTGCTAATATCGCGGGCTACAATGTTAGCTCAAGAGATTACACCGCGTCATCGCCGCCTAGCTGAGATTACAGAAATGATTCACACAGCAAGCTTAGTACATGACGATGTGGTAGATGAATCAGATACGCGGCGAGGCGTTCCTACCGTTCATAGTTTGTTCGGTAATCGCATTGCCATATTAGCAGGAGATTTTCTTTTTGCTCAATCGTCCTGGTATTTAGCAAACTTGGACAATTTGGAGGTGGTAAAACTCCTCTCAGAAGTAATTATGGATTTGGCTACTGGGGAAATCCAGCAGGGATTAAATCGTTTTGATGCTGGCATTTCTATTGATACTTACCTCCAGAAGAGTTATTACAAAACAGCTTCATTAATCGCTAACAGTTCTAAAGCTGCTGGGTTACTCAGTGAAGTCTCACAAGAAACTGTTGAGCATCTGTATAACTACGGTCGTCATTTTGGTATAGCATTTCAAATTGTTGATGACATTCTAGATTTCACCAGTACAGCAGATACCTTGGGTAAACCGGTGGGGTCGGATCTTAAAAGTGGTAATTTAACTGCACCTGTTTTATTTGCTTTAGCCCAAAAACCATCCTTGGAAGTGCTGATTGAACGAAAGTTTGCTCAAGAAGGAGATTTAGAGCAAGCACTAGCATTGATTCAAGATAGTCAAGGTATACAGCAGGCGCGAGAGTTAGCTGCTCATCATGCTAAGTTGGCAATTGAACATCTTGCAGTTCTGCCATTCTCAGAATCACACCAGGCATTGATTAACATCGCTGAGTACACACTGAGTCGCCTCTATTAAATCAGTTATCAAAGTTCTCAGGTAGAAAGTGGGGATTTAGATGTAGGTGTGTTGTGGCTTACATAACGTACCGAAAACCTGAAATGTTGTGTTGTGTTAACGCTTTAATGCACTAAAGCAGTTTTATGTTTAATTCAATCCACTTATCGAACAGCTAGAAAGTGGGGTTTTTATTTGGAGGTTCTTAAGGATTTCCAAAAAATAAATTACTACTTGGGGAGTGAATAGTGTTTGACTGAGCGCTCACTCTAAAGACTTACCCGTTTTTGGTTACTGGGTACTTCCCAATCAAAAATGGGATATTTTTTATGTGAAAGTTCTTAAGTATAAAACTCTGCTTCACTAGGAAACTAAAATTTGAAAAGGGAAAATGTTCACTGATAACTATTTTTTAATCAATTTTAGGTTTCATCGAAAGTTGAGTCAATCGTATGGTGTAACGGAAAGAAAAAATTTCTTTTTTCACTGATTTAAAAAACTTTTTTAAAGAAATTTGAGATTTAAAAATTTGGATGTGGGATTGTATCTAAAAAACCCCACATCCAAATTTTTTCTATGCAATATCAGGGGGGATCTGTTTAGGCGATCGCTGTTGTCGTAACTGTTTCTGCATGAGTTTTTCTAGTTCAGTTCGCCGAACTTCGACGGTATGAGTGGTCTTACCCGGCGTCTCCAAAAAAACGATACTATCTACGGGTTCTAATGCCACCAATTGGAACAAAATATGGGTGACAGGAGTAATTTTAGCTAGCATTTGAGGGTCAAGCCCATCAGGGGAAATTAGAGAGACATCCTGTATGGTAGGGAAAGCGTAAATCACACGTTTTTCCAATCCTGGGTTAGCACGATTGCTTAATGTAGTTAAAACCCAGCTTGACTCCGAATTTTGGAGAATATAGTACTGGGAGTAGCGTAATTTTTGAGCGATCGCTCTAAGGGCAGGAGCAATTGCTGCAACAAGGTGTGGTGTCATACCATCGCGGGGTGCATTGTCAATCAGCAATTGAATTTGTGCTTCTAAATCCATAATGACTTGTATACGGCTCCTGGGTAATGGCAATAACATCTATCAAGTGTGAACAATCCCATCAGAATTGGGAATAATAAAATCAGCCATATCCTCAATATAGGATTGGCCTGCGTTTAGCTTATACGTAAAACCAAACTAGCCAATACCCACAGTCCTACAGGTTGTATTTAAGTTAAGTTAGGGTCTTTTGAAAACCGAGACTATGAATTCAGCCGCAACCGCAACTATTCCATCTGCAACTATTCTGGGAGAAAATTCTACAGGCGTGGAGGCGATCTTTCAACTCCTGTCCAAGGAGTTTCAGCAGTCAACTAAAGCTTCGGAACAGAATTGCCACGATGTAGCAAGACGTATTACCACCGAAGTCTACCGGATTTGTCATGAGAGTAAACGTATCCAAGCTTCTGGATCTGTAGAAAGCTCGGCGATGACCTTGGCTCGGCATCGGCTGCAACAGTGTCTCAGGTACTATCAGTTGGGTTCAAATCGGGGCAGAGTCGAATTACACAGTACTCTGAGTGCAATTATTTATCGATATATTAATCCTCCTCAGAAGCAATTGAGCTATCAAGGGCGGCTGACGATAATTGAAGATTTTCTCCAAAGTTTTTATTTAGAGGCATTAAATGCTTTCCGGCGAGAAAATCAGCTTGGTGCCACTTATCGCCCTCAGACACTCTTGGAATTGTCCGAGTATATGGCATTTACCGAGCGCTACGGCAAGCGACGCATTCCCTTACCAGGTCGCCAGCAACAGCTAATTATCCTCCGGGCACAAACTTTTTCCCAACAGCAACCTCCAGAAACCAGCGTAGATATAGAACAAGCCGCAGAAGGTAGCAATAATGAAGGTGACGGTTCTTGGGAAGAACCAGCAATTCACCAATTGCGCTCGACAATGGCAACGCAAGCCGAACCCGAACCCGAAGAAGACACCTTGCGCTCCGTTGTGGTTACGGAATTAATGAATTATCTCGAACAACGACAACAATCTGACTGCGCTGATTATTTTTCCCTCCGCCTCCAAGATTTATCAGCACAGGAAATTGAGTCGATTTTAGGTTTAACTCCTCGTCAGAGAGATTATTTGCAGCAGCGCTTTAAGTATCATTTGATTCGCTTCGCCCTGTTGCACCGTTGGGAATTAGTTCACGAGTGGCTGGAAGCTTCTTTACACACAAACTTGGGTTTAACTCCTCAGCAATGGCAAGTATATACAGCACAGCTGGACAATAAGCAACGGTCTTTATTAGAGTTGAAGCAACAAGGACAAGCTGATGAAAAAATAGCAAAAACTTTAGGGCTGTCAATGGCACAACTGCAAAAACGATGGTTTAAGATTCTTGAGCAAGCTTGGGAAATTCGTAACTCATTAGTTTCCGGATCGGGTGCATCTACTCATGAATAGTGACTCAGAATCCTTACAACACCGGTGTCTCGATTGGTTATTGACAGATGATGTCAAAAATAACGAGCAATCGGTAGAATGTGAGGAAAATGACGGGGTAAAAAACCTCCTCAAGGAAGCCACTGCTTCAAAAAGCAGTGAGCCAAAATTGGGAGGAACGCCCCAGACCTTTCAATTGGGAGAAATTCCTACTGTGCAAGATCGTTTTCAAGCTGTCCTTAAGCATCGGTTACAAATTCAAGCCCAAGAACACCCACCATTGTTTCCTTGGGAAACACAATTAATCGAATATCCTGATTTTGTTGATGAGCCGTCAATGACACTCGTTCCTAGCTGGGGATGGATGGTACAACAGTCAAAGTTGACTTTGCCAACCCGCTTACCGGAAAGAGTTTTCCAGCAATTGCTAGAACAATGTCAGGCTTTAGTGACATCTTCAGTGCCATTGGGGGCAAAATTAGTTCAAGTGGTGGAGAACTTTTTTCCCAATGAGTCTCAAGCACTAAATGATATAGCTGGATTGGTGCTAAGAAGCACTTATCGGTCTGCAAGTACTCTGGAGACAATGCCCGCTATTCAGAGCGATTACTCAGATTTACAACCGCGTCAACAGATGGCTTTGTCGTTGCTAGCAGCTAAACAACTGCTGGAAAATCTGACTCTACCAGTTTCAGCAACCAGTCCGGTAGTAGAAAGACAGTGGCTAACCAGTGTTGGTGCTTTGAACATCAGAGTAGAATACCAGTCTCTAGGTAAACTTACGAAGTTGCTTGTTCAAGCTGAGTTACCTGTTAAAGGAACTTTGACGCTGCGAGGAAGTGGCACTTTAGCAATGACAACATCTTCGACTTCGGGATATTTAAATGTAGAGTTAGGCTGCGAGCAACTTAACCCAACTTATACCCTAGAAGTTGAATTTCCAGAAATAGACGAACAGTCGTTGTTGTTTGTGATTAATCCCACGATTTAGTTGAAATTGCCACCGCTAGCACACTATGTCAATCAACACCGATATATATTAAGAGGATTTTCCTGGTTTTGAAGCTCATCCTATTTTTCAACAAGCGGTCATTAGGGTGTCTACGAGAAGCAGTTATTACAAAGACACAGGGACGCGAGAATATGGGGACATTGGGATATTGAGAAAGTATTTGATTATTTCTCAATTCACCGTATCACCCATTTCTCGTGTATCTCCATCTCTACCCCTATCCATAATTAATTTTTTTGACACAGTACTAGGGTAGGCAATTACGTCCCCCGCATTGTGTTTTTTGCATCTACATCATTGCTTCTACTAGACTCAAATGTTTAACTTATCCAGGATGAATCGGTTTTGGCGTATCCCTGTAGGTAGTTTCTGGCGGCAAAATCCGCAGGGGTCGCCTTTGATTGAAGTGGAAGATTCAATTTTATTGCGGGTGCTGGTGCTAGCGTTGGTTATTTTGGGAATTGTGGCGACGGATATTGCCGCTGAGACTTCATTCAGTTTTTGGGCGTTACCCCTGAGTGTTGTGGGTGCAATTTGGAGTTATTATCGTCGCCGCGATCGCAATATTGCAATTAAATTCTGCATCGCCATCGGAATGTTAGTAGCACTGGGTGCTTTCTTTGGGCGGTTAGTCGGAGAGTTGAATGATACGCGGTTGGGTTTGGCAGAGTTATTAATTCAACTCCAGGTGTTACACAGCTTTGATACACCGCGCCGGAAAAATTTGGGCTATTCGATTGTGATCGGACTGATTTTATTGGGTGTAGCAGCAACCCTAAGTCAGACTTTAGCATTTGCACCTGTGTTGCTGTTATTTTTAGCGATCGCTCTGCCAACTTTAGTACTAGATTACCGCTCGCGCTTAGGTTTGCAGCCATTAAAAACTCAAAAGGAAAAATTTAATCAGAAGAATTCTTCAAGTCTTAATTTTAAATTTTTAATTCTAACTTTTTTACTAATTGTCGGTCTGGGGCTGGCAATTTTTGCTGTTTTACCCAGATTTCCCGGCTATCAATTACGGAATTTTCCTGTAAGTTCTGCTATTCAAGTAAAAAGTAATTTCACAGGTCGTAGTATCATTAATCCCGGTTATGTCCGTCAAGGGAAAGGTGAGAATCAAGGCAGTGGTAGCGGTGGTACAGGACAAAATAAAACGGGTGAACCAGGTAAATTAGATAATAATTTTTATTACGGTTTTAATAGCCAAATGAATCAAAACCTGCGGGGCGAGATGAAACCCAAGGTTGTCATGCGGGTGCGATCGCAAGCTGAGGGTTTTTGGCGAGTATTAGGATTCGATCGCTATACAGGTAAGGGATGGGAGGTTTCTCGGAATGAAAATGTTACAACTATCAGGCGATCGCCTTGGTCTTACCAAATTTTTATTCCCCCATCTGTACTCACTGCTAAAACCCAAGAGGTCGTACAAACTTATACAGTGGTATCGGATTTGCCTAACCTAATTCCAGCGATGGCTAATCCCAAGGAAGTTTATTTTCCAGCACCAGTGATCGCTCTTGATAAAGAAGACGGATTGCGATCGCCTGTAGAATTATCAGAAGGATTCACCTACACAGTAGTTTCAGAAGTACCATATCGCGATCGCACTAAATTAGGTGAAGCTTCTACTAAATATCCAGAACAAATTAAAAAGCATTATCTACAAATTCCTCCCGAAATTGCCGAAAAAGTCCGGCAACGTAGCGAAGAAATCCTCGCTAACTATAATCAAGAAAAAGTCGCAAAGTCTGCTAAAAGCCTGGATTCACCCTACGAAAAGGCTCTCTATTTAGCTCA
The DNA here is from genome assembly GCF_034530775.1 of Nostoc sp. DedSLP04. Lineage (NCBI taxonomy): Bacteria > Bacillati > Cyanobacteriota > Cyanophyceae > Nostocales > Nostocaceae > Nostoc > Nostoc sp. DedSLP04. The sequence goes on from NZ_JAVRCL010000040.1 coordinate 55,619, forward strand.
ATATTTAAAGCAACGCTACTCTGTTCCCCAAAATCCCTTAGAACTACCTTATTTGAGTGAAAAAGAAGACTTGGTAGAAACTTTTTTGTTTAAGCAAAAAGGAGGCTATCCAGACCATTTCTCTACAGTTCTCACAATAATGTTGCGTTCCATTGGTATCCCAGCGCGGTTGGTAGCAGGGTTTAGTGCGGGAGAGTTTAATCCATTTACAGGGTTATATGTTGTCCGTAATACTGACGCTTATGCGATGACGGAAGTGTATTTTCCGAAATATGGTTGGTTTGCCTTTGACCCTATTCCCAATCATCCTCTGATACCACCTTCAATTGAAGACACTCAAACTTTTAGTGTGTTACGCCAATTGTGGCATTGGGTTGCTGGCTGGCTACCTTCTCCGCTGACAGGTTGGTTGAATAATGTATTTGAGACAATATTTAAGTGGGCGATCGGAGCGATCGCTTGGTTTTTAGCTTTATTCTCCCAAGGTTGGTTCGGTGTATTGACTGGCTTAATCTTGTCAACTACAGCAGCTTTCTTCGCTTGGCTAGGTTGGGGTCAGTGGCGAGAGTGGCGCAATCGTCGATGGTTAAAGAAATTGCCAGCGATGGAGAGCCTTTATCAACAAATGCTGCAATGGACAACCCAAAAAGGTTTAGGCAAACATCCAGCACAAACACCTTTAGAGTATGCCAAAGTCTCATACCAGCATCATTCTATAGCAACTGCTGAGGTCATAGATGAAATTTGTCAAGCTTATGTTGGCTGGCGTTATGGCGGTCATACACCTAACTTGCAGCGATTGCGACAAAGATGGCAAGGTTTGAAAAAAGCTGCTAAGTAACTCATTGATAAATGATATAAAAAGGTTGTACATTAGACAACCTTGGTGGTAAATAACACTGAAGTGAAGCCGAAGCAAACCTCAAATTGTAAATTACTAAGTAATGAGTGTCTATCCACCTGAGCAATTTCAAGTTAATCGTTTTGACGTTACTCCAGAACAATTAAATAAATTTCTCTTCCTTGTATTCAGAAGTTGTGATGAGACAGAAATCGATGTTTTTTTGAGAGCAAACCTGGAAATACTAGCATTTGTTTCTGTTTTCTTTTTAACAGGGCATCATAACGCTTGGGTTATTCCTCAACAGCTTATTCGTCCGCGTGTTGGCTCACAAACAAAAGGTTTGAAACCTGACTATCTATTTGCAGGAGAGAACTCCGATGGAATCACATGGTGGGTTCTAGAGTTAAAAGGAGCAAATGAGACTATTTGGATTGAAGATAAAAACGGTGATTTCAGGTTTGGAGATGCAGCGAATAGAGGAATTAATCAACTTACAAGATACATTGACTATTGCACTACTAATCAAGAAACAATCAGAAGTGCGTATGGAATAACTACATTTACAGAACCGAAAGGTGTTTTAATCATTGGAAGGGAGCATGAGTTTAAAAATAATGAAGAAAAACGAAGATTAAAAGCACGTCATAATAAAAATAATCCTCATCTTCAAATCCGAACCTACGATGCTCTGATTCGTAAAATAGCTGAGGCTGGGCAGATTTATTACAAGCTGCCTTGGTTACAGAAACTACAAATAAACTTATTGACTACTAAACCTGGGGATGATGTACAGTACCATGTAATAGAAACTGATATAGATGAAGGAAATTCGCCATTTTAAATGAGCATTAGGCTAAACTTTGCTTTATCAGTAATCTTCTAAAACGTTAAATCGTGTATTGTCTCATTAATTACCTCAAGGTAGCTCAACTTTAAACACTGGAAGAACTTAGCCCTGCATCTGTATTAAATTGCCTGAGGAGTAGCGACGTAAACTGTGGAAAAACACACCTGCACCAACCAATAGCACGGTAGTTGACCCAGCCACAGCTAGCACAGAATGAATCAAAGCTAATGATCGCAATGCCTCAATCGGCAAATAAGTCACAAATCCAGATAGAATCAACTTATACAGTAGTAGCTTCACCGTTCCCTCAACCAAAGTCGCTGGATAGATACTGAAGGTAAGCATGGCATTTCGCCACTGTTGTGTCAGTCCTTCGGAATTGCCTAGATAAAAGCTGAGGCTACCTATACAAAATATTGAAGCCGACAAACAACATCGCTACTGAAACTGTCAATCCAGTGAACAACGCCAAATGCGCCGCATCAGGCTTGACAAAAAACAAATAAATCCCATATCCAAAAAGCAATTCTGCTAAGTGTGTATTTCCATAAATCTAGCAATAGCTAGATGCTGAAATTCTCTCAAAGGCTATAATTTACATCTGTTGCACCGAGAGATTAACTTGTGGATGTCATATTAGAACGATCGCACGAATTAAAACAAGCCTTAGTTGATTTTGTCCTTGATGCTGAAGGCGAACTGGCACAAGCACTAGAAGTTTATGCAGCAGAACAGTTGCGTCGTGGAAGTGGTGATAGTACGCAGCAGGACTTAACCATCGATAGCTTTTTGACAGATGGGAAAGTCGGTGATCGGTCTCCATTAGAGTTGTTTATCGAAAACCATCCAGATTTAACAGAAAGCGATCGCAGCCTAATCAATAGTTGGCATCATAGTTTTATTGGCTTATTTACCATCACTAATATTTTCCCTGATGGTTTTGAATTGAGAAACTGGTTGACAGATAAACACTACATTGTCAAGCCAAACAATACTCAAACATTACAGGCAATATCTCGGTTGAAGGTTGGAGAAATCTTGCTAAGTCGCATTTCTCCCGTTACCGATAGCTACTGGATGTTTTCTGGGCCCTACACAATAATGGGTAAATTAGGTAAACCAAAACTTGCCGTAGCAATTGGTAATTTTAAAGAAAACTATAAAAGTAATCTTTACAGCGATGCTCCAGACTTGCTAGAAGAAGCTTGGCAGTCAGTAGAAAAATATCATCAGCAGTTTGTGGACTTTTTTGGCACTGATGAACTCACGCTACCTGGATACCAGCTTAATAAAAAAATAGCGGAGCTTCAAGAAGTAATTACTGAAAAAACCTTTGCAGCCGCAGGAATTGATACTTCTAAATCTCTTGCGGAAGTAGCAGAAGCAGCTGGAATTGGCGATGAGGAAATAAAAGCAGCTGCACAAGAATTTGGTGCAGATTCCAACATAGTCTCTGAGATGTTTAACAACAAAAGCAGCAAGAGCAAAATGGTGATGCCAAAGGTTGATTTACCTGCTGAACTCAAGAAAGCAGAACAGGTAACGGCTCTTTCTCATCCCCGTTGGGGACAAATGTTTTTACCAACCTATAGTAAAGTACAAGCAATCTTATCGGCAGAGGACTGGCAAAGTGTTCAAGGGGCAGAAAAACTAATTCGCTACTACCTCGAAGATAAAAGTATTAATGCTTTTATTTGGCATCGATTGGCGCAACAGTATCCAACTCAATTAGAAAAGGTGTTGCAAACATTTTTGCAACGTCCATTTAGGCTTGAAAGTGACTTGGATACACTTTTGCAAGAATTCCACAAACCGATTGAGCCAGAGTTGCCAGACATTGCCAGTGTACCCATACATTTGCATAACTTATTTCAGGAAGCTTTAGGAGAAGTTAGCAAATCTAAGCCCAAGGGTAAAGGGCAACAAAAGCCAGCAAAGGGTTTTCAACGAAGCTAACAAATATATCCAACATTTTACCCTACTCACTTAGGGTTCTATGGTTTCCTTTCTTAAAATCGTTTTTAGGAGTGTATAGCTAGCTGTGCGCTCCCATAGAGTATTGTGTGAAATCAGTATCAAAAACGAGATTGAGGCTGGCTAGTTATATTTACAGATCGGTAGATAACAAATGAACAATCTCATCTACAATTTCTTCTGGACTCTCAAGCTTGACTAGAAATCGATTAAAACCAGCATTCAAAGCCTTATAGCTTGAGACCTCCCGTGTATAAGAAGTGATAGCGATCGCAGGCAACTGTCTTAAAAATTGGCGAGAATGCACTCGAATTTGCTCAATTAACCAATTTCCATCATGTTCGGGCAACTTCATATTGCACAGTAGAATATCGGGATGAAGCGATTCAACTAAGGCAAGAGCTTCTTCTGCATCAGTTAAAGCCATCACCTCTGCACCAGCTGCTTCCAAAATGAAGATGAGTAAGTCTGCAATATCTGGCTCATCCTCTACCAGTAAAATCAAGATTCCAACAAGCGGCTGGAGCGAATTTAATTCAGTTTCTTGATTCATTTTTTGATCTGTTGCCATGCCGTCCTTTTATTTCCTGCTAAAGTCTGCTATTTCTATTGCAGTGTATGCAGCGGAATAAGTATTCACCCTAAATATAGAAACTTGGGGTGAAAAGCTCTAGAACAGGCTTTAATTATTTTTTGGTAACAGGTAATTAGAAAAAAGTCCTTACCCATTACTCATGACTCATTACCGAGGTTCAGCCTGAGTTGAAACTGTTAATACCTGCGGTGGTGTAGCATCCGGTGGATAAAGAAAGTCTACTTCTACCAAAGAGCGATCGCCAGCTTTCATCTTTAATAAAACTAACGGTTCTCCTGGTTGACCTCTCTTTTGCACTAAATGCACAAACTGAGTTTGCAGCTGATTTTGGTCATTTTTGTAACGTACTCGCACTGTCCCTCGAAAGAATACTTGAGGAGCGGGTGTACTCAGAAAGCGTAACCCTGGTTTGACTAACCGATCTTCCTTGAGTGGTGTTTGTATCGACACACTAACAGTTTGAGAACTTTGAGTATTGTTGTATAACGGCAACTTCAGATTATATTGAATTCCATAGTTGCCATGAGCGCGATATGCGGTATCAGGATAGCGCACCAGCATAGGCGCACTTTGAATTTGACCAGTTCCTAATGTACCGCCATGCAGGGTACTCAGAGCGTAGGAAAACACTTGACCAGGCTGGGGAATGGTTAGATATCTAGCTTTAGGATTATCTACTAATAAGGCTCTCCATCGCGAACCACCAACCACTCCCGCAACACGCCCATAAATTCTTGGTTTGCCAGTTTCCTCTAAGGGAGTGGGAATTTTATCTCGTGGGCTAGCTAAATCACCATTATCTAGTAAATTCTGCCACTCTTCTAAGGTAGGCGATCGCTCGCTGCCATCAGGATTCTCCCTTGCAAACATCGCTAGGCTAGCTGCATAGACAGTGCCATCACTTTGCAGTCGTATGAATGTAGACCGACCATTTAAGGGTGGTGTCAATCCCTGTACAGGAATTGGTAAATTGAGTAACATCCGACTTTGCTTTGGTGGAATCTCAATTTGGGCAGGAAAAATCTCTTGTCGTACTCCCCGAAGGACATCAGACATGACGCGATCGCCTGGCCCGGAAAAAACTTTACCTAAAAGATTTTGGCTAAAAGATGGTAACTGAATAAATGGTGCATCCGGTTGACTTAAATAACTCGCCGCCTGCCAAATATTTACTTTCACTGGTTCCAAACTAGGGTTATGCAAGATTATCCCTAAATAAAGAGAACGCAAATTCTCTGGTGGTTCAGCCTTCGCAACGTGATGGGCAAAAATATCAAATCGTCCCTGAAAGGGAAAATTCAGATGCGCTGTTGGCACTTTTTTCCCATCTGGTGGAAAGGTGGAAAGTAAAATCCCTTCTTTCAAAACCAATTCTGGACTATTGCTGTTAAAGGTTGGCACTGTATCCAATTGACCTGGTAAAGGACGTACTTCTTGTGGTTGGACGACTTCTTCAGGTGGTAGCTTGGCAGGAGTTGATTGGGCAATTGGAAAAATTAGTAACAATGGCAACATATACTTAGATATTTCTTTCACCATACAGACATTAACAACTTGATGAAAGTGCCAGTTTGTTAATAATTAATACGAAATCGGCAATAATACCCATCAAATTTTCTTGATTGAGAACCGGAACGTGGACAAAAATACAACGTGCTGTGAGTTTATTTTGGCTTAAGTAGTCCAACACTGAATAGTAAAGACCTTCACAGACAAATTTTCCACAGTCATAGCTAATCTGAATTTTTGCTGCTCCCGCCACTAATTTTTCTAAATCAACTTCTGTCTGCAAAACAATTTCTCCACAGCTAGCAACTGCTTCCACACTTAATTGTGTACGGCTTGCAGCCATGCCACAACAGATGATGTAATCAGGTTGGATTGCCTTGATTTTTTCCATTACCTGAGTACTAGCAAGTTGCACATCTACGGGTAACTGGCGTAAAAAAGTTAAGTCATGTGGTATCAACTCAAGTTTGCTCACTTCAAGTAATAAATCATCAGAAGAATTTGACTGTTGATCTTTTAGCCAAATGTCAAAAGAAGTTAATAGAATTCTTTTCTTCATAACAAATATTATTTAGAATAGAAAAACCCTCCATAATAAATTTACAAGGAGCAGGTAAATGCCAGTAATTGCGGTCGTAGATTACGAGATGGGAAATTTGCACTCAGTTTGCAAAGGGTTGGAAAAAGCTGGGGCAACTCCGAATGTTACTTATTCTCCAAAGGAATTAGAGCAGGCAGATGCTATAGTCCTACCGGGAGTGGGAGCATTCGATCCAGCAGTGCAACACCTGCGATCGCGTGGTTTAGAACAACCTATTAAAGAAGCGATCGCATCTGGTAAACCTTTTTTGGGAATTTGTTTAGGATTACAAATTCTCTTTGAATCAAGTGCCGAAGGTACTCAACCAGGGCTAGGAATTATCAAAGGAAAAGTGCGGCGGTTTCGTCCAGAAGCTGACATCACTATTCCTCATATGGGGTGGAATCAACTAGAAATCACTCAACCAAAAAGTATTTTGTGGGAGCATTTACCCTCCGATCCTTGGGTATATTTTGTCCATTCCTACTATGTTGACCCGATAGACCCGCTAATCCGTGCAGCAACTATCACTCACGGCACTCAAACCGTCACAGCTGCGATCGCTTACGAAAACCTGATGGCAGTACAATTTCACCCCGAAAAATCCTCTAATATCGGATTGCAAATCCTATCTAATTTCGTTGCTCAAGTCCGCGAAAAAATTCCTGCATAATTATTTTGTCATTTGTCCTTTGTCCTTTGTCCTTTGTGAATAAATCAAAATCACCACCGACCATTAAACATTGACTAATGACCAATGACTAATGACTAATGACTAATAACTAATGAGCCTGAGAATTTACGGTAATCGCCAGCTAAAAACTTTACCTGGGAAAGAAACTAGACCCACTAGTGCGCGGGTAAGGGAGGCAATCTTTAATATTTGGCAAGGAGAAATCGCAGGTTGTCGGTGGCTAGATTTATGCGCTGGTACTGGTTCAATGGGCGCAGAGGCTTTGTGTAGAGGAGCCAGCCTAGTAATGGGAATTGAACAATCGAGCCGAGCCTGTGCCACCATCCAACAAAATTGGCAGCAGTTAACTAATGCCGACCAAGAATTTCGGGTATTGCGGGGAGATATTACCCAGCAGTTAAAGACTTTATCAGGTAAACAGTTTGATAGAATCTACTTCGATCCACCTTATGCCAGTGGATTATATCAGCCAGTATTAGAAGCGATCGCTCGCTATCAACTTTTAGATCCTAGCGGTGAAATCGCAGTTGAACACGCCTCACAAGGTTGGACACCGCCAGAGATTCCCGCTTGGGAAATTTGCCGCCAGAAAGTTTACGGCAACACATCACTTACTTTCTACAGAATTCGGAATCAGGAATCAGGAGCAGATAAAGGAGATGAAGAAGAATATGACTCCTAACTCCTAACTCCTAACTCCTAACTCCTAACTCAGCACTCCCTCATCCCCCCAGCTGATTGGGGCGCTTGTATTGCTTATATGCAGCGTAAAAAAGTCCAGCGAGAGTTACGAAAACTAGACCAAGGACAATACCTGATAGCAGGGGTTCAACCACTGTAAATCTCCTCTTTGTAATTATTAAATATTCGTTGCCTGTTTTTGATTTTACCAAATTTCGTATGAATCCTGCGCCCTACAGCCCTTTGGAGTGCGACTGGTCACAAAAAAATAGTCTTCTGTGCTTGCAGACACAATCAAGAACTTTTAAGCTATGTGTAGGAAATGAAAACTTTTTAGCACACCTAGACTTTCACAGCAAACCTTTTGGATAACCAGATTAACAAACCTGAAATTTTGATTCAGCGGATCGTTTTATTGACGCTGACTATACTGCTAGGAGTCCCTTTGGGCTTTTTTGGTGTTCAGTTGGTTCAAGCCTCCGATCCATACGTCAAGAGTGTTCTATCCCTAACAGGAAACCCAGTTCAAGGACACGCGATATTTCAAATTAACTGTGCTGGTTGTCATGGCTTGGAAGCAGACGGGCGAGTGGGGCCCAGTTTGCAAGCTGTTTCAAAGCACAAGTCTCGGTATGGGCTGATTCACCAAGTGATCAGTGGCGAAACACCGCCAATGCCAAAATTCCAACCTAGTCCTCAAGAAATGGCGGATCTTTTGAACTATTTAGAGTCTTTGTAGACCTAAGAGGATGTTTGGTTCAGAACTTTACGCAACTGGCACAAGCAATGGTGTGCGAAGCGCACCGAACACCCAAAAACTATATAGAAGGCAGCAATATCTGGACGTTTTAGTTGCTCAATTAAATAATTAAAAAGCAAATTGTGCTTGAGCTTGTAAATATCAAATACATTCTGGGTAATTAAATACTTATGTACTACTGGCTAGCGATCGCACTGTGCCAGTTGCGTAAGTTGTGTTTAGGAGCAAATTCCGTTAAGATACTTAGCCTAAGTTACAGTTTATGAAATTTAGGTTTTTTGTCGATTCGCGCAATACCTGCGGCAGGCTATGCGTAAGCACACCACAGATTTAGCTGAAGAGGCGAGAAACATCAACGAAACCTTCGTGAAGACTAACAATATTTGATACTTCAGAATACATACTTCCGACTTTACCTGATTGATGGGTAAATAAATTATGGCAGCCCACAATTATTAATAGTTCTTGAGCGCGAGAAAATGCAACGTTGATTCGTTCTGGTTTCTTTGCAAATCCCACATCTCCTTTGTTATTATTGCGAACCATACTGACAATTACAACAGGTCTTTCCATACCTTGAAATCTGTCTACTGTACCAGTACGAATTTCTAACGAAGGAAAAAGTTCAGATTGCAGACGTTCATCAATTTTTCTTAATTGAGCGCCATAAAATGTAATTACGGCAATTTCTTTTTTTGGTTCCCCATTAGCAACTTTAGAAGCCCAAGTATTTTCAAACTGATGACACAAACGTTCAATCGCATCAACTTCTGGAATATTGAAGTAAGAAGTTCCATTTCGTTGCTCTAAAAACTGATTTTCTATAGGCGTTTTTACCCAAATAAGATGCTGAGATTCTTGGATAATTTCGCTTGCTAAATGATGTGCGCGTTTTGTGTCCGCCTCTACAATACCAGATTCTAGTTTACCGTCATAAAACTGATTGATTGCACCCATAATAAATGGATGCATTCGATACTGTGTAGTTAGCATTTGTTTGATGCTTTCATCAGCAGATTCAAACTGACTTTTAAATAGTGATTCTTCTAAAAACTGTAGTTCGTTTCGTGTATTGCCAATTGTTTGAGCTACTTCTTCTAAAGTGCTAGTATCAAGCATGGGTGGTAATTGGCGATGATCGCCTACCATTACTAGCTTTTTGCCTTTCAAAGCTGGGATTAGTAACTCTGGTGGAGTACACTTACTAACCTCATCAATGATAACGACATCAAAAGATTTGAATTCTTCTGAAAAACCTCTATTTGCAGCTTGAACACAGGTGATACCGACGACATTAGCATTATCTAAATATATGCGTCTTAAATCGTCCCTATCGCCTTCAGTTGGCTCTCTTAATTTCCCTATCCAATCTTGAACAAAATTATGATATTTATTGAGATAAGTTTCGTCTATCTGGAGTTGTTGCTGCCAAGATTCAAACTGAGTATTGATATTGCGTAAAAACTCTATACTAAATAAGTCGGCTTGGGAATTTTCTGGTTTAAATTTATCAGGTATTGTTTGCCATTCTGTCAACCACCAGCTTCGTTCTTCTCTTAGGTTTCCTGATGGCTGCGGTTGTGACTTCTGATCTATTTCACGTAAATTAGTTTGTAATTTTTGTAGATGCTGTAGAGAAGTTTCAGTTTCTTCTTGTAACTTTGATAAATGCTCATTTAGAGAATGTTTAATTATCTTCAGTACAGCAAAAGGTTCTAATGATGATATTAAGGTTTCAAGCTGACTAATGGAAGTTTCCCAGTAATTTACTTGATTCGCAAATTCTTGGGGATGCTCCCAAATATTTGATTGTGTTGCCAGATATTTTTCAACTAAAATACGTAATTGAGAAGAGATATTTTTTTGATTCAGTTCTTGCAAAATATTAATCACTTGCCCAAGTTGGAAATTAGCATCCTGCTGTGATTTTTCTACCTCAGCTTGAGTAATAGATATTTGCTGTTGGCTAACTTTATTTTTCTGAAGTTCATTTAATTGTCCTTGTAGATGCTGAAGTTGTTGCTCTGTTTCCGTTTTGACTTTTAAAACGCATTGACGCGCATTTGCAAGGATAATATCTAACAATTCTTGTGTAATACGGGTGAGAGTAGAGTCGATATTATTCCATTCCCATGATGTACCATAAGTCCGTTGCATTCTAATTAAGAAAACCTGGATATTCTCAACCAGTAATTTTCGTTGTTTGAGGTTGAGTAGCTGATAATTGTTAAACTGTTGATAGGTTTCTTGCCATTGAGTGCGATCGCTCTTTGATAGCACCATTGGAATCTGACTAAAATTTTCTTGTAAAAAATAGCTAAAATTATGCTGTTTACCCCGCCTGTCAGTAAAACCTCCGTCTATTTCATAAGCGATCGCCTTTGCTAATACTTCCCATTCAGGTAGATTTATTTTTTGATTGTTTGGTAAGATTGGGACTTTTAATGTATTAGCAAACATCAATAAACCTAGCGGCAAGTCAACTAAATTTTCTGTGAGTGGTACACCTGATTGATGACATTCTTTTAAAGTTTGATACAGATGAGAAGGTGCTGTAGATTTCCATTCTTTAACTGCTGAGATAATGTAATCTATTTCCCGTTTGCGGTTTTGCCATATCTGGATTGTTTGCTGTATATTTTGCAGTTTGGTATGATATTGCTGATAATCTGGTTGTAACTGATTCAACGAGGCGAAACTTTGTTTGACAACCTCCACTGATGCTGCAACTTCTAAGATGGCTTTACTTGCTTCTTGAGCATCAGTCAAAGAAGTTTTAAATCCAGAAATTTCTATTGCTACAGTTTTACGCAACCAAGCCGCTAAACCAAAAGCACCAAGCGCCGGACGCACAAAGCCAAGCTCATCAGTATATTTGATGATTTGACGAACATTTGCTAAAAACTCTTCTACTAAACTGTTACCTTCTGTGTAGGGTTTAAGAAGTGGCAATAAATCTGTAACTTCTGAAGCTTCCCAGTTGATATTTGGTAAAGTCTTTAATATATTTTCTAATTTGGCAATTAGTGATTCAACCTCGTTCTGTTTATCTACATTTTCGTTGTAATCTTTTTCTTGATTTTGAAAGGTTACCTCTAGTTTTATCTTATTTTCATTTAATTTAGTTTGTTGCTGATTAAATTCTTCCTCTGCTTGGAAGTAAGCGGTAAATCTTTGTGATAATGCCAGTAATTGAGTGAAAATTTTAATATTTTCCAGCCGTTGAGTCAGATTATTTTCGCAGTCAGTTGCAGTATTTTCTAGCCATCTGCCAATCACTTGGTCTTCTAAAAATGGCTGTCCTTCTTCCCCAACTTTTTCGGCTTTACCCTTGCGTACAGCGCGAATGACTGGGTTGTGAACTAATCGACTCAAGGCGTTATCTACTGCTAAATTGGCTTGAGAAGCAATTAGAGTGCGTCCCCCGCGAAGGGCAATTTGATAGCAAATCTCCGCAATTACGGTAGTTTTCCCAGTACCTGGTGGCCCTTGTATGAGAACAAGATCCTTTGCGGTAAGTACCTTCTCCACTGCTGCTTTCTGCCCAGGATTTGCAGAAGATAATAATAAATCTTGTGGTTGCAGTTCAACAGTTGTTTTGATCTGTCTAGCCTGAGAAGCATCGAATAAAAAGTTACCCAAATAGGGATTTTGAGTATAACCATTATTCAAATCATCTAAAGCTTTTTTCTTGCGCTGAATCTGTTGAATATCACCAACTGCCTCGAAACACAAAAATCCTGTATCTGGCAACTTATAACGCTCTGTTGCCATGAATTCAGCTAAGTCACGTTCTAATCTGAGGTTGATAATACAACGGTTGGGATCAATTTCTTCAACAGTCCCTAATTGACGACCGCTAATCCAATTTTTACCGACGGGAGCAGTTTCAAAAAGTTTTAAATCTTCGTTTTTTGTGCCTCTTGCTCGTTCCCAAAAATTATCTACTTCGAGGGAATTTTGATAAAAGCCGTCAAGGGTGGCTGAGTTTAGATCAATTTCAAAACTGATTCGTCTTTTGAAGTTATAGTTATGACTTACGTAACGCACACAAAATTGACGCGCTTTCGCGATTTTTTCTTCAATTTGCAAAAATGCTTTCCAAGCTTTTAGCTGATCTTCTGTAGGTATGTGGTCACCACAAACTGGTGCAGTAGCGATGCGCTTCAATGTCGCTGGCGGAATATCGAGATGATGCTGATGATTAGCTAGTAAACGCAAGCGACAAGGTATAGCATAGCTGTCGGCGTGTCCCCGTGAGAGTTGTAACAATTGAGCCGAAAGTATTTTTATACCGTCGCGTCCATCTTTTTGTACAGCTGCTCTAAATCCTAATGTTTTTCTGAGCTTGTCAAGTCTTGCGGGTAATGGAAAATCATCGGAGTCTGTTGCTATTGTCAAATCCCAGATTTCCTCTCTTGTTTCTTTCCCCGCACCTTTACGACGCACATAAAATAGAGAAGGCTTTTTACCGACACATTCATACATTAACTGATTGGCGCGATCGCGCCGCTCCCTAAAATCGGAATATGATTTCAAGGCAGCCTCACCTTCAAGATGGCGGATAAAGCTATCAATTGCTGAAGCTATAAACGTATAGCCCCAATCTTCAGAGGTTGTTTTAGTTTTCGAGGATTTTGCTGTTAGTTTATTTGCTACTGCACGAATACGTTCTGCATCGGATTCTGAGATTGTACTGGTATGACCTTTGACTAGTATGTTGAGCTTGTCGCAAATTAATAATAGCTTCTTGCTATCCAAATTCAATTCTTTTGCTAGTTCGTATATTCTGAGTTTGCCGTTGTTCATCCAGTACTGCCAATGCCTTCAAAATATGGTTTAAATTTAAACGCAAAGGGGCGCAGAGGTAAGCGCAGAGGAGCGCAAAGTTTATTTTAGTCCTATTCGCTACGAATTAAATTTGGCAATACTCTGCGTACCTTTGCGTTTACTTTGCGTTCCTCTGCGTTTAAAAACTTTACGATTTTGGCTAGTATTGCCCACTAAATGACTATAGTTTATAGTGACGGTAAACTTCACTAGCAGCCCGATGTAGCAGGGAATGCCGCCATACTAAAGATTTCATATCATCAGCGTAACCGCCGCCAATAACGCAGGCGACTGGATAACCGCTACTCATACAGGTACTCAGAACCTGCATTTCTCTGCGAAAAATGCCAGCATCAGTTAAGGCTAATTTGCCCAAGCGATCGCCTATATGAGGGTCAACGCCTGCATCATAAAATACTAAGTCTGGCTTGACTTTAGACAATAAATCTGATAAATAATTCGCCAAGGTTTGTAAATAAGCGTCATCTTCCATTCCTATCGGCAAAGGAACATCCAAATCGCTGTTTTGTTTCGTACCGGGGAAATTGACTTCGCAGTGCATGGAGAAAGTAAAAACGCTGTCGTCGTCTTGGAAGATAAAAGCTGTACCGTCTCCTTGATGCACATCCAAATCGACAATCAGGATTTTTTGGACGAGTCCGAATTTTTGTAAAACGCGACAAGCGATCGCTAAATCGTTGAAAATACAAAAACCAGACCCATAACTGGGAAAGGCATGGTGAGTTCCACCAGCAGTATTACAGGCTAAACCCTGACTTAGTGCCAGTTTTGCAGTCAGTATCGTACCACCTACCGCTACACAAGTACGATTTGCTAGTGCTGGACTCCAAGGTAAACCAATGCGACGTTGTGCTTTGGGGTCTAGGGTTCCTTCGCAATAAGCTTGAACGTAGCTTGGAGTATGGACTAACTCTATCAATTCTAGTAGCGGACGTTCGGGGGTGTGAAATTGTTCTTGATTCGCGACACCATCAGCTAACAGCAATTCGTAGAGTTGTCGGAACTTAGACATCGGGAAACGATGTCCTTCAGGTAGGGGAGCAATGTAATCTGGGTGGTAAATAATTGGCAAGTCCATAAGGAAAGAAAATCTCAAGCAGATAATCCGGCAAATAACAAGGTAAAATTTAGCCATAATTGCAGCAATAGTGCTGTTATCCTAAAATGTAAAACTCCAAATTTAAAATTTATATGATGGAATGGATTACGCCGATAGTGTTTATTGTATCTGGCTTTCTGGCTGGAATAATTGGTGAAAAAGTTATCTTTAAAAAACTAGAAACATTCGTTACTAATAAACGAATTGCCGGGAGTAAAATTCTATTTCACTCTCTACACCGGATGACTTTTCTTTGGTTTGTCATTGGCGGTTTTTTTTGGGCAGTTCTGAGCGCTCCCCTCAAGCCAAATGTTGCCATCGTACTGCAAAAAATTCTGACGATGGCATTACTATATTCAATAACTTTAGTCTTGGCTAAATTGACTGCTGGTTTCCTAAATTTATATATTCGCAGAGCAGAAGGGATTCCCACATCACTAATTTCTAACCTTGCTAAGATTACTGTTTTAGTTTTAGGAACATTAATCATCTTGCAAACGGTAGGCGTTCAAATTACACCAATAGTCACAACTTTAGGTATTGGTGGTCTAGCAGTTGGTTTGGCACTTCAAGACACACTTGCAAATTTGTTTTCTGGTTTTTACTTAGTTATTTCTAAGCAAGTTAGAACCGGGGACTATGTAAAATTAGATGCTGGACATGAGGGATATGTTATAGATATTTCTTGGCGGAATACGACCATTAAAGAAATTTCCAATAATGTAGTCATTGTTCCCAATTCTAAGCTGTCTTCGGCAATTTTCACCAACTATCATTTACCTGCAAAAGAAATTACTTTAACAATTGATGTGGGCGTAAGTTATGATAGCGATTTGGAAAAGGTTGAAAAAGTTACTGTAGAAGTTGCTAAAGAAGTTATGCAAGAAATTGCACCGGAATTAAAAGATAATGAACCATATATCAGATTTCATACTTTTAATGATTTTAGTATAGATTTTACGCTTTATATGCGGGTAAGTGAATATTTCGATCAGCGGATTGGTAAACATCTATTTGTCAAAAAATTACACAAACGCTATCAACAAGTAGGAATTCAAATTCCTTTTCCGATTAGAAAAGTCTATATGCAAGATAATTCAGCTATGGAAAAAAATTAGTAGTTGCCATGTTATTAAACTAACATGGCAAGCAGTATGTCCTCGAATTTAAATTGCCAATGCTCGTTTTTCTAATGGTAGTTCAAAGCGATCGCCTGGTTTTGGCTCAAATACCCGCGTCGAAAGATTGTTCTTTTCTAATAACGAACAAAATTCCTCAGCACTTCCTTTAGTTTGAATGAGTTTCATCAGCAAGCCCTCAAAGGACACATCTCCACCAGCCGCAGTAGGTATTATTACTTGAGGCTGTAATGATCTGACGACTTCTAAAGCACTATTTTGTCCTTTAATAATCGGCCCAAGCAAAGGTAGCGTCATGTCAATGAATGGTGTAATCACTACATCGATAGGTGCAGATTGCTGAAGTTGTGGAGAATGATACCCGTGAGGCTCATAGTATACAGTTAAACCACTTTCCAATTCTTTGAGGAGATAACTATTTTCTACCAGAGTCGGGCCAATTGGAGAGCCAGGGAAAGCCTTGATTTCTACTTGATTATTTAAAGTGAAAGTTTCACCATGAGCCAATACTGTTACTTGGGTGTAATCTAAATGCTGTACTACCTTAGCGGCATTGGGAGAAGCTACAACCTTGATGCTGCGATCTAACAGCTTGAGCGTTGGTGGGTGAGCATGGTCTTCTAAACCCTGAGATAGCAGGATCAAATCAATATTATCTGGGATTGGACGATTTTGCGATCGCGAACCTTTAAATAACCAATCCAAATTGCTAAAAATCAACGAACCAACCAGCCAAGGGTCAATTAGTATTCGTTGTCCGCCAATTTCCAGCAGCCAAGAGTTGCTGTCTAACCAAGTTAGAAACATAAACTTATGTGAAGATAACGCCTACTTTCATTATCAATGATGTCAGCTTTATTGCAGGCATTGAAGTTACTACTGCGTTCTCACCACAGAGCGATCGTAATTTCAATTATAGTAATTTTTACCTATAGCTCTAAAGATCATCTCCCCAGATCCAACGATAAAATAAGTAACACATCTTCCACCGATAAACTAAGAGTACTGGCAATCTGTTCTATACTCAAGCCTAACTCCAATAATCTAGGTATTGCATCCTGTCGCGCTTGTTCTGCTTCTTGTCGCGCTTGTTCTGTTTCTTTATGACTTAACAATTTTCTCCCAGTTTGGGGGTTAAAAAACCGCAATTCTCCGTCAATCAATCTGAGGTCTAAACCCAATACTTCACTGTGAATAGACGAGACACCATCGGGTAAAAAGTTGGATGTAATCGGTTGATATTTGCCCTCCAATAAATAAGAACCCTTTAGTCGTGGGTTGAGGTAATCTCCGGTTGGGTCATACTGAAAATACTCTTGCACACCTAAAAGTGAATATTTCTTGGGTTTATCCTCTTCATCGTTTTCTTGGGTGCTTGCAGAAGTGATTTCCAAAATAAAATTAGGGACTTTACCCCCTTCTTCCCAAACCTTGTAGCTGACGCGCTTTTTCTTGTCTACCTCAAATACCACAAAGACATCAGGAGCAATCACAGCGCTAGGAATGCCCTTTTTGTAGTAAACAAATAGATTCCCCGATACGTAAACATCACTTCGATCTTGGAAATAAATGTCTAAGGCTTCTACAGCATAAATTAGATAATCCCGTGCTGGATCGCTCTCTGCCATTGGTTTACCATCAGAACTGGGGTAGATAATTTCGGTCTTGAGTTGGTTAGCAGAAAGGGTCATGGTCGCTTCTCTCCGAGACGCTATGCGTAGCAAGATCCCCAAAGGGGTACGCTCCAATTCAAAATAGGTTATAGGGCAAAGACTTTAACTCAACTGGAACTGATTTTAAAATAGCATTTTGTTGAAACTTCATTTTAGGTCAGAGAAAATTACTATATTTGAAGAAAGACTTTATTAATCTTAATAATGACTGTAACTACACAACAGCTTCCAACTCAAGACGCCTTTGAAAAATTTATTTGGACTTGGCAGGGTTACAAAATTCAGTACACTGTCATGGGTACAGGACGCCCTTTGGTTCTGGTTCACGGCTTTGGCGCTTCCATTGGACACTGGCGCAAAAATATCCCGGTTTTAGCTGATGCTGGCTACCAGGTATTTGCCATAGACCTTTTGGGTTTTGGTGGTTCCGATAAAGCGCCCATTGATTACAGTGTGGAAGTTTGGGTGGAACTGCTGAAAGATTTCTGCACAGCACACATACACGAACCTGCTGTATTTATTGGCAACTCCATCGGCGCACTTTTGAGCTTGATTGTACTGGTAGAACATCCAGAAATTGCTGCTGGTGGTATTTTAATTAACTCTGCGGGTGGGTTGAGTCATCGTCCTCACGAATTGAACCCGCCACTACGGATGGTGATGTCAACTTTTAATCGGTTTGTGCGATCGCCAATTACAGGTAAATTGGTCTATAATCGCATCCGCCAAAAAGCCCAAATTCGCCGCACTCTGTACCAAGTTTACCGGAACCGTGAAGCTGTCACTGATGAATTAGTTGATCTACTTTATACTCCCTCTTGCGACCCAGGAGCGCAACAAGTCTTCGCATCTATACTCACAGCCCCTCCTGGCCCAAGCCCAGAGGAACTTTTGCCCAAAGTAGAACGTCCTTTATTAGTAATTTGGGGTGCTGACGACCCTTGGACACCAATTACCGGGGCCAAGATTTACGAAAAGGCACGGGAGAATGGCAAAGATATCAAAATTGTTCCCATTCCCAATGCCGGTCATTGTCCTCACGATGAGGTTCCAGATGTTGTCAATGCCCAGATTGTCGATTGGCTAGCGCAAAAGTAATCATTTCGCCTTTCTGCCGATATGTATTAGCCCAAGCAGGGTAAAAATGGGGCTAACAATCTGGGTGAGTGGATCTTAATCTTTTAATTGCGCCTTGACATAATCAAACTCGTATGGTGTGTGAAATGGAGCTTGATATGCGTAATGGAGATAAAGGGGTAATACCCTTAAATCACCATCCAGATTTTTCAGAACTTGGCTATCAAGTCATCAGCGAACTAGGACGCAACCGAGAAGGGGGACGGATTACTTATCTAGCTAATGTTTTGAAATCTAATCAACAGGTGGTAATTAAAGAGTTTTGTTTTGCTCGTGCAGGTGCTGATTTATCAGGTGTGAAAGCATATCAGCGCGAAATAGAAATCTTGCAACAACTCAATCATTCCCGCATTCCTCGCTATATAGATTGCTTTGAAATGCCAGGGGCTTTTTATCTGGTGCAGGAATATAAAAATGCCCCATCCTTGGGATTAAAACGCAGCTTTCATCCTGAAGAAATTAAGCAAATTGCTCTGTCAATCTTAGAAAGTTTGGTTTATCTGCAAAAGCAAGTTTCCCCAATTATTCATCGGGATATTAAGCCAGAGAATATTTTGGTTGATGAAAAACTAAATGCTTACCTGGTTGATTTTGGATTGGCTAGAAGACAGAGTGAGAAAGTAGCTCTGAGCAGCTTTATAGCCGGAACTCCAGGTTTTATGCCACCAGAGGAACAGTTTGGTCATTCCCTGACAGAGGCATCAGATTTATATAGTTTAGGAGCAACACTAATTTGCTTACTTACTAATACCCGTTCTGTTGAGATTGGCAAATTAATTGATGATAACTATCGCTTTAATTTCCAGCAATTAGTTCCTCAAATAAGTCCCCGTTTCCGGCGGTGGTTGATGAAAATGGTGGAACGTAACCGAAAACGCCGCTATGCTAATGCAGCTATTGCTTTAAAAGCACTTGGGACAATTGAGGTTGTTGGTAGTGCGACTGGGTTAGATAATTTCATCAGTACAATCAAACCTAGAAAACGAGCTACTTTGTTGGGACTAGCTACTGTTGTTACACTGGCTGCGGTTGCGGGAACTTTGATGAGTTATCAGTCTGGTAATACGGCTAGGCAATTGTTGGAAGCTAGAGAATGTCAAAGTTTTGATTTAAGCTCAGGTTGCCAATAAAAAATCGAAAATTAAGATTAATTAGGTTGCATCTGGCTAAGGATTACAGTGGTTTTCAATTGAATAGACTACACGCTAAGGGGCACAATATATTGTGCCCCTAAAATTATGTATATTCCACGCTTGTGAAAATTGCTGGAATTTGCATGAGTATCAAATACTCGTCAACGGAGATAAAAGGTGGATTCATCTAGTTCCAATACTCGTCAACGGAGATAAAAGGTGGATTCATCTAGTTCAAATACTCGTCAACGGAGATAAAAGGTGGATTCATCCAGTTCAAATACTCGTCAACGGAGATAAAAGGTGGATTCATCCAGTTCAAATACTCGTCAACGGAGATAAAAGGTGGATTCA
>NZ_JAVRCL010000041.1:0-55138 GCF_034530775.1 Nostoc sp. DedSLP04
TAATTCCCCCTTGTCCCCTTGTCCCCTTGTCTCCCCTGCTCCCCTGCTCCCCTGCCCCCCTGCCTCTTATGAGACTTAAGAGCTTATCCCATCCTCCTGAGACCTAAGTTGCGTCTCTGGATGACTTGAGCCAGCAGGTAGAACTTCATGTCTAGTTCCCGAAGCTCCATTTGGTGAATCTGGTGGATTTGAACCTCCTCGCTTCCCAGGTAATATAGCCTGAGCCAAGCTCTTAACCAAAATATAGAGAATTGGCACTAAAAACAAACTCAAGAATGTCGAAAGCATCAGCCCCCCAAACAGCGCTGTTCCTAAAGACCAACGGCTGCTGGCTCCAGCCCCTTGAGAAATTACCAAGGGCAAAAATCCTAACAACGCTGCAAAGGATGTCATTAAGATTGGTCGCAAGCGTTCTTGCCCCGCTTTCACCGCCGCCCGCGTGTAGCTCATGCCCTGCTCATGCAGTTGATTGGCAAATTCCACAACTAGAATTGCATTTTTTGCAGCTAGACCAATCAAAGTCACCAAACCTACCTGGCAATAGATATCATCTACTACCTTGGGAAAGAGGCTACCTACCATGAAAATATTGGAACGCAGCCAAATCGCTGTCATTGCTCCCAAAACTGCCAAAGGAACTGTCAGCAAAATAATAATTGGGTCAACGTAGCTTTCATACTGAGCTGCCAGCACCAGAAAGACAATAACGATCGCTAAGGCAAAAATCAAGCCCGTAGCTCCCCCTGATGTCTTCTCTTGGAGATAAGTGCCTGTCCACTCATAACCAAACCCTTGAGGTAAGTTCTCTGCTGCTAGTTGCTCCATTGCTTTAATCGCCTGTCCAGAACTAGCACCGGGAGCCGGAGCGCCCTGTACTTTGATTGACCTGTACAAGTTGTAATGGGCGATGGTTTTCGGCCCCACAAAGGGAGTAATTTTTACCAAACTACTCAACGGAATCATTGCCCCATTGGCAGAGCGAACATACAACTTGCCAATATCCTCTGGATTAGAGCGGAACACTCCATCTGCTTGGACATATACCCGATACTGTCGCTGTCCCTGCACAAAGTTATTTACATATTGCGACCCCAGATAAGTTTGCAATGCCCCAAAGATGTCGTTAATTTCAACATTGAGAGCTTTGGCTTGGTTGCGGTTTACCTGAATGTCAAATTGGGGAGTATCTGCGGTGAACTGAGTGAAGACTCCTTGGAGAACAGGGCTTTTACGTGCTGCCCCAATCAATTTTTGAGCAGCATCAATTAGGCTTTCAATCGGCGCACTGCCGGTTTTGTCTTGAACGATAAACTCAAAACCACCCGTAGTACTTAATCCTCTCACTGGAGGAGCATTGACTGCGATCGCTCTGGCTTCTGTAATTGTAGATAGCTTTGCGTTCAGTCTTTGAAGTATGCCATAAACAGATTGAGATTGTTCAGTTCTTTCTTTCCAGGGTTTCAGGTTAGCAAAGGCAATACCTAAATTAGAAGCATTACCGTCGAAACCAAAGCCACTGATCATAAAACTAGCTCTAACTTCGGGAGCCGATGTGACTTCTTTGACTACCTTATTCATCACAGATTCAGTATATTTCAAAGAAACCCCGTCAGGCCCCTGGACAATGACAAAGAAGTAACCTTGATCTTCCTCTGGAATAAATCCGGTAGGTACTGCTCTGTACATCAAAACTGTTGCTAATAAACCAGTGAGAAAAACGCCAATTACAATCGGCTTGATATGGGTAAGGTAGCTAATAAACCCGACATATCGCCGCGTAAACCAGCTAAATCCTCGATTAAATTGGGTAAAAAACCACCCCAAAGGGCCGCGTGGAGTCTGAGCAGGGCGCATCAGGATGGCTGCCATACTCGGAGAGAAGGTTAAGGCATTGAAGGTGGAAATGCCAATGGAGCAAGCAACGGTTAAGGCAAATTGTTTGTAAACAATCCCAGTAGTGCCTGGAATAAAGGCAACTGGAATAAATACCGCCATGAGTACAAGTGAAGTGGCAATGATTGCCCCAGTTAACTCCTTCATGGCTTCCACAGCCGCCTCAAAGGGTCTCATACCCTGCTCTAGTTTGACTGCAACTGCCTCGACCACAATAATGGCATCATCCACGACGATCCCGATCGCGAGAACAAAACCAAATAAGGTGAGTGTATTAATTTGAAATCCTAAAACCAACAGAGCCGCACACGTCCCAATCAAGGAAACGGGAATCGCCACAGTCGGAATGATCGTGGTACGCCAGTCTTGTAAAAAGACAAAAATTACCAAGACCACTAGGACAATTGCCTCAACTAGAGTGTGCAGAACTTCTTCTAAAGAAATTTCTACAAACGGAGTGGTATCAAATGCCAACTCGGCTTTAAGTCCAGGTGGAAAACTTTTCTCTAATATTTTGATCTGTTCTTCAACAGCATGAGCAACGTTCAGGGCATTACTACCAGGAAGTTGATATATCCCTAAACCCACGGCTGCCTTGGGAGCATTTCCTGGAATAGTGAATTTGGCATCAGCCAGATAGTTCTCTGCTCCTAGTTCAACTCGACCGACATCTTTGACTTTAACTAAAATGCTATTGGTGCTATTACTAGTGCTATTAGTAGTGTTATTACTGGTGCTACTAGTAGTACTGCCTGGAGTAACTTTCAGCACCATATCCTCAAATTCAGCCGCATCTTTAAATCGACTGGTTGCCCGTAAAGCAAATTCAAAGCTTTGATTATCTGGTGCTGGTTCCTTACCAATCGACCCTGCACCCACTTGAATATTTTGTTGTTGCAGGGCAGCTGTTACATCTTGAGGAGTTAGTTGATGTTGGGCAAGCTTGTTGGGATCGAGCCAGAGACGCATCGCATATTTGCGTTCTCCAAAAACCCTGGCACTTCCTACACCAGGAAGCCGTTTGATCTGATCGAAAATATACAGATCGACATAGTTACTGATAAAAATGTTGTCATACTCATTATTTTCTGAGTAAAACCCATAGACCAGCAGCAAACTGCTCGATGCCGTTTCAACAGTTACACCTGTTCGTTGAACGGTATCAGGCAATTGAGGTGAAGCCAGTGCTTCTTTATTTTGAACGTTTACTTGAGCAATATCGCTATTGACATTAGTGGGAAACGAGACAGTTATATTGCTCGAACCATCATTACCCGTATTAGAAGATATATAAGATACATCTTTAACACCATTAATTTGTCGCTCAATAATGTTGGTGACAGTATTTTCTGTTGTTTGAGCATCTGCACCAATATTGTTAGAGCTAACTGTAATTTGTACTGGGGCAAGGTCTGGTAGCTGAGAAATGGGAAGAATCGGTATACAGATGCTTCCCAGCAGCAAGATAATGAACGTGCAGACCGTCGTCAGCACTGGCCGCCTGATGAAGGTATTGACAAACATAAATCAAGCAATAATGGAATTGTTTCAGACTGGTTAGGAACGTAGTAGCTTTTTATTAATATAAGGATTTATTAAGGCTTAATGTCGGCGATCGCACAAGATTGGGGATTGGGTACAAGAGGCAGAGGAGCAAACGCGGACAGAGGCAGAGGAGCAGAGGGGAAAGACTTACTGCAACTTCTCCCCTGTTCCCCCGGTTACTGAGCGTAGTCGAAGTATGCTCCCCTGCTAGGAGAAGTCACCGTTTAGTCTCATCAACTGAAAAATGCGGTAATGAATCTAAATTTCTAATTATCTTTGCCATTACTCGAAAAATTTAACGATTGCTCGTCATTGACCCAAATTGCTTGTTGAGGTACAGAAATCGAAATTCCCGCTTCGTCTAAGGCAACTTTTAGGCGGCGGCGAAACTCGCGTGCTACATCCCATTGCTTGAGGGGCAGTGTTTTAATCCAGACACGAATAATCAAACCGCGATCGCCAAATTGATCTATTCCTAAAACTTGCGGCGGTTCCAAAATTTGACTCTGCCATTGCATTTCTTGATTCATCTTATCGGCAATAGTTGCAATCAAGTTCAAAGCCTTTTCTGTATCGGCTTGGTAAGCGATGGGAATTGTTAAATCGGCTCGCGACCAACGACTAGAAAGATTGGCAACAACTTTAATTTCACCATTGGGAATTGTGATCAAGCGCCCTTCAGAATCCCGCACTTGGGTCATCCGCAGATTCAGAGTTTCTACTAAGCCTCCCACGTTCCCCACATTAATCACATCGCCTAAAGCATACTGGTCTTCTAAAATGATCAAAAAACCGTTAATCGCATCTTTAATTAAGTTTTGCGATGCCAAAGACAATGCAACACCAACTAAACTCGCACCCGCTAGTAAGGGAACGATATCTATCCCCAAGGATACCAGCGCGATCAAAAAACCTACTCCTACCCAGATCACAGTAGTGATACTTTTAGTTACACCCGAAAAAGTGGAAACACGCAGTTGCAACCGTGCAGAACTTTCTGGAGTGAGGAAAGCACCACTGCTAATCAGTGTGGAGGCGAAGCGGTCAATCAGGGCGTAGGTCAAACGAATTGCTACATAGGTTGCCAAGCATACAACACCTAATCGCACAGGAAACTGGGCGGCTGTGAGAATTGCTACCTGCAAACCTCGTGTATAGGGAAATAAACCCAAAATAAAGAAGCTTCCACCTCCCCAAATTCCGGCTTGACTGAGCTGAAACAATCGTCTCTTGGCTTCTTGGAGATGCTGCTGTTGTCGTTGATTTAGTTGTGTTGTAATTGCTTGATCTGTTGGTTTTGAGTAGTTGAAGAGTTCTCTTTGGGGTTGAGAGGCAATGGAGTGTTCTAAATTCTTTTGGGAACGCCGCTGCCAGCTATATACCCCCCAACTCATAACAATCATTGCTAGTCCGATACCGCCAGCAATTTTACCTTGGTCGATTAAAGATTGAATTTGCCTTTCTTGCTTGGCTTGTTGCAAGTCTTCTTGTAATGATTCGGCGACTTGATTTGCCGATGTCGATATATCTACCTGTCGCAGTTCCGCATCTTCCGAAGTAACGGTCATAAGATATTGACCGTTGACATAAATTACTGGTAATTCGTTTACTTTGCGAACTTCTACCTTGACTGGTGTTTTTGCTGGTGATTGAAAGTAATTTTGACCAATTTTCTGCAACTTCTTTTGAATATCTTCTGAACGCTCAGGAAAGTTGGTTCTTGTTGCCGCTATTTGAAATAACCGACGACCATCTAAATAAATCCAGCCCGAAACAACTCTGTTATCTGAATCATTACTAATACTGCTGGGAGCTTGCAGTTGCGGTAACAAAGGTATCTGGGCCGTGGCTTTTGGCACAGATACAATGCCTATAGCCATTGAACTAGCGATGCCTACGGCGGGCAAAGCCAACGCCAAAAATTTAAAGCGCACTCAAACACCTCCTTAAGTAAAATCTATCAATTACTACTTTAACTATCCTGCTTAATTCCTTTGGGTAGATGTACCTATCTAAAGTTGAGGTTTTCCCTTGAGTTGATGAAAATTTGATGTGTTTTTCTTTATTTTCTATCTTGAGACAGATGACGAAAATCAGGATGTCAGCAGGAAAAGAGTCTTATGCTTACCAAAGATAAAACAAAAAGGAAGAAGCTGGAGAGGAAGTTGACATTCCGGCGATCAAACGTCAAGCTAGTTTTGAGGATTCTTGACTAGTGATTTGCTTTCATCCAAGCAAAAATTGCCAGTAGTAGAATAACCTAGTAGAGTGCGTAAAACTTACGTAGCTTTTTTAATTTTTTGAGGTAACTTTTGATGACCGCAACTTCTCCCCGATTAAAGCACGAGGTTAAAGACCTCGGCCTAGCTGCCTTGGGAAGACAGCGCATTGAATGGGCTGGACGCGAAATGCCAGTTTTGAAGCAAATCCGCGATCGCTTTGCAACCGAAAAGCCCTTCGCTGGTTTACGCCTTGTAGCTTGTGCCCACATTACAACTGAAACAGCACATTTGGCGATCGCTCTGAAAGCCGGTGGTGCAGACGCGCTTTTAATTGCTAGCAATCCTTTATCAACCCAAGATGACGTAGCCGCTAGCCTCGTCGTCGATCATGAAATTCCCGTCTTTGCTCAAAAAGGCGAAGATAACGAAACTTATAACCGCCACGTCCAAATAGCTTTAGATCATCGCCCCAACATTATTGTTGATGACGGTAGCGATGTGGTTGCAACTTTGGTACAACAACGCCAACACCAAATTGCTGATTTGATTGGTAGCACCGAAGAAACCACCACTGGGATCGTGCGGTTACGCGCCATGTTTAGAGAAGGCGTTCTCACCTTCCCCGCAGTCAACGTCAACGACGCGGACACCAAGCACTTCTTTGATAATCGCTATGGTACTGGGCAATCAACCCTAGATGGCATTATCCGCGCCACCAATATTTTGTTGGCTGGGAAGAATGTTGTTGTTGTCGGTTATGGCTGGTGTGGTAAAGGTACAGCCCTCCGCGCCCGTGGGATGGGTGCTAACGTCATCGTCACCGAAATCGACCCCATCAAGGCAATTGAAGCCGTAATGGATGGCTTCCGCGTCTTGCCAATGGCTGAAGCTGCACTCCAAGGTGATATATTTATCACTGTGACTGGTAACAAGCACGTCGTTCGTGGCGAACACTTCGATGTCATGAAAGATGGTGCGATCGTTTGTAACTCCGGTCACTTTGACTTGGAACTTGATTTGAAATACTTGGCTGCACAAGCTAAAGAAATCAAAGAAGTTCGTCCTTTCACCGAAGAGTATAAATTGAAAAATGGTAAATCAGTTGTCGTTCTCGGACAAGGACGCTTGATTAACCTAGCTGCGGCTGAAGGACACCCCAGCGCGGTAATGGATATGAGTTTTGCCAACCAAGCTTTGGCTTGCGAATACCTGGTGAAGAATAAAGGTAAGTTGGAACCTGGTTTGCACTCAATTCCGGTTGAAGTCGATCAAGAAATTGCTCGGTTGAAGTTGCAGGCTATTGGTATTACGATTGATAGCCTAACACCCGATCAAATTGAGTACATCAATTCTTGGACAAGTGGAACTTGATACATTGATTAGTTGATTTTTTGAGGGATAAGCTTTTGGGCTTATCCCTTTTTTTTGGTTTTGCACATACTGCAAGCGTAATCCGCAAAGTGCAAAAGCTTACTTAACGTGAGTTCGATGAACCTCTCCCTCACAACCTCCCTCTCCCACGGAGAAAGGGAGGAGCAACGATAAATTAGGGTTTTGGCTCCCCTCTCTGACACGGAGCTACGGTGTACACACAAGTCCTTCTCACCCCCTCTAACTCCCCCGATGCATTGGGGGAGAACCGGATATTTATTTCCGCCCTTGACAAGCTATGGTGTATACACAAATTATCGAATCGCTACTAGTCCTCGAATTACCCCACCCTAACCTCCCCGTATGTATTGGGGAGGGAACTAGATTTTCCGGTTTCCCCCCAATACATCGGGGGGATTAAGGGGGGTGATTCGACTTGTGTATACACGGTAGCCTTGACAAGGGGGGACTAAGGGGGGTAAATCCAGGGTTTGGGCTTGATTGATTATCAAGATGTGTGTACACGGTAGCCGACACAGAGGGAGGTTGTCCGGGAGAGGTTCATCGAACTCACGTTAAATCTTGTGTTTCCTCTAATCTATCTAACCATCGTTGACTTTCTTTTTCTTCTATTTGTCGTTGAGGCGTTTTTTTGCTATTCCTAAATCTTCTATATCTTTAGCCCAAACTTGTTGATTAAATATTCCTAGCGGCACTTTGCTTGTACTGGCTGCAAACGTTGTATCTGAGTTTTGCACTTTGTACTTCTAGATTCTGTCGGTTGTATTCGCATCAATATTGCAATATTCCTGATCAACATTGCAATATTAATCATCAATATTGCAATGCTCCTCATCAACATTGCAACGTTCTTCATAAATATTGCAACGTTCCTCATCAACATTGCAATATTCCTCATCAACACTGCAATGTTCCTCATCAACATTGCAATATTCCTCATCAACATTGCAATATTCCTCATCAATATTAAAGCAATTGCCAAGAAAAACAGCTAATAACTGGAAATATCGAGAAATTACACAAATTGGTTGGAATTTTTTTAACAAATATAATTATCGCTAATTTTACTGAACCAAAAAACAGCTTTAGTAAGCCAAAGTAGCTTTAGAAACCTCTCTAAGGAATATACTGATGTCCCGTAAAAAACGTACATCCCGTGTTCTCGAAAAAGCTGAGTTGAGATCCGCTGGACTAAAAGCGATTGATTCAAATATGAGTTTTGGTGATGATTGCGATTTGCAAAACTTGAGTCAAGCAATTGAACAGTTAAGAACCATGCTTGATGCTTATAACATTGCCTTAACTGTAATTGATTCTTCTAAAACTAAAATTGATGTGATGGAGAAAACCCTCAGTAATCTTACAGATAAGATGGTCAGAGGAGTTGCTTTTAAATATGGCAAAGATAGCAGCGAATATGAAATGGCGGGTGGGGTTCGCGATAGTGAACGGATTCGCAAAAGCAGATTGAGCCGCTTGAAAGCTACTGGTGGAGAAGCATCAGATAAAAATCCTAAAACTACCTAATACAGCCCGGATAAAAGCATCAAACAGCAGGTAAAGCAATGTTCTTACAAGGGATGTAGAGAACGAACAAAGGCACTTGGCTGATTAAAATTATTTTCTCAATTATTGCAATTGTTTATGGTAAAGCATAACCTATTGCAATTTTTTATATTTACTAACGGTCTTTGATAAACAATAATTATATACAGCTACTATCATGCATCATCATGCATATTAGATCGGGCATTTTGTAGTTATATCTAATATTTTAGAATACTGAGACTCTTACTGTATAGTGTTTTCAACCATTTTACTTGTCTAAATACTGATTAGAGTTTATAGTGATACGGTGTTTTCCGTTCCTTGTCTCGGCAGATTCATAACATGATTTATTCTGGCAAATTACACAAGTATTTTGCGGGCATTTCTTTGTCTGTAATTTTAGTAGGTGACTTAGTTCTCATACAAAAAACTGCTCCAGTTTTAGCTGAAACTATAAATACATCGGTCGGCGAACCTGTGACATTCAGTTGCAATGATAGTGAAGCGACAATCGCAGCTAAAAATGGCCCCAAAGTAGCTAATGGATCGGCAAGAATTTACATTGGTTATCAGCAATTCTCAAATAACAAAAACCCTATAACTATCCGCTTTAATAATGGGATAAAAGCATGGTGTCGTGATGATTACGAGACAACAGGCGATGATGGTACAGGTTACGGATTGTATTGGAATGGAAGTGATGTTTTATATGGCATTTACTCTTCTACAGGCAGTCAGACAGGTAACAATTTTAGCCGTTTTGCCAGTGGTCGGTGGTTGCCTAGCTATGGTAGTGGAGGCGGGCCAAAAGTCGCAGTGATAGCCCGAATTAATCCAGCTAATGGCCAGATTGATTATGCCACATTTTTATCTGGTAAAAAGCCAGATAATGGACAAACTAACTCTTTACTTGTCAATTATCTATCATGGAATGGCACAAATTTAACTGTGAAAGCTCAGTCATGGTGGTTTCCTCGTGGTACTAATACAAATTCTATGAATTGCTCTGGTTCATCACCTTATCAATACACAGCCGCGTTTACAAGCGATTTAAGAACGATGACCTCAGCTTCAGCCAGTACTTGTAGGTAAAAAAGAAAAATTTAGCTTTCAAATTAAGGAAACATATTGTTTCCAGTTGTTTAAGAATTAACAACAACCCCGGCAATCGAATTTATAACCTTAAATCCCCAACTTCTTATGGATTTAAGGTTTTCTTGTTGTTCGCAAATGATTTAAAATTGACTTTGTAGAAACAGCGATTCATCGCGTCTCTTGCCTTAACCGAATTGAAAGTAACGCTTCATTTAGGGACACGAACGAAGTTTTGCGTCGATTCGTGCCCTAGACAGAATGGAATAGCTATTGCTCCAGAATTCCCAGAGGTACCAACATGACTGTTATCACTCCTGATAGTCTCATCGTGGAAGAAAGCCCCTCTCACGCCGCGCATAAACCAAATCGTATGCTCTGGATCAGCGAAGCAGGAGGACTTACCCAGTTCGGCGCGTTCATCGAAGTCTTGCAGCCTGGGTCTCGTTCGTCAATCAAACATTGGCATAGTGCTGAGGATGAAATGGTCTATGTCCTCGAAGGCGAGATCGTGCTCATCGAAGGAGACGCAAAGACTGTACTACGTCCTGGCGACGCCGCAACTTTTCAAGCAGGAGTGCCGATAGGCCACTTTCTCGAGAATCGTAGCTCCAAGGCAACGCAATGCCTGATAGTCGGCACTCGAGCGGAAGTAGACACAATCACGTATCCTGACCACGATCGGGTTTGTCACCGTGACCGATCGCTGCCAGACGACATTTGGACTAACGGCGCGGGAGAACCTGCCTCGAGTCCCTACTAGAAATGATTGCTGGATGCTTTTTGTACGCTGCGCGTACGGCTGTGTAGAAATGCCCAACAATGTTCTCGCTAGGTGCACTATCAAAGCGTCGCCTAACAAGTTGCTGCACCGGAACGCCACAAGTTGGTCGGTTGAGTTGCCAAGGTTGTCTGCGTCCGGTGAGTTTGGTCGTTAAACACCCAGATTTTGCTGCATCTGTTCCTAATTGTTCCCATTTGGACGCTGAATAATTGTCTCCACCACACGCCGCTTGGCTTTGGGATCGATACCTACTAAGCGCACATACTCACCGCTATATTCTGCCAGAGTTGCCTCCAAATTTGAGATGGCATCAGTCTCAGCATCAATGTGGCTATGAACACAAGTTTGCCAAGAACCTGTGCGGAAGCGGCGCTCATCTACGTGTTCAATACTAATTTTGTAACCTTGAGCCAATAATTCCCTAATTTGAGCTTGTGTATCTAGAGTCAAATGTGGACTGGATGCT
Source organism: Nostoc sp. DedSLP04 (assembly GCF_034530775.1). Taxonomy (NCBI): domain Bacteria; kingdom Bacillati; phylum Cyanobacteriota; class Cyanophyceae; order Nostocales; family Nostocaceae; genus Nostoc; species Nostoc sp. DedSLP04. Next base: position 10,943 of record NZ_JAVRCL010000041.1, read on the forward strand.
TCCTGTTTCTGAAATCCATTTGTTTTTACTTCTTGGGTTGGGCCATTTAACGGCTGACTAATTGGTTTAATTGGTGTTACAACAGCAGGTGGTGTGGATTGAGAATTTCTACCTCGATTGAGACGATTGTAATCATCAACCAAATGGGAATTTTCTACCCGTTTTTGTTCGCCAACCAGGAAGTTTCCAGACTCGATTAAGTGAGACAGTCTGAAATCTGGCTTTTGAAATTCTGGCGGGCCTTTAGCGCTGTTAACCACACTCAAGGATATCTGCTCAAAACCTACTTTATGAATGTAGTTGCGGATTTGTTCGTCATAAATGCGCGATCGCAAAGCGCTAAAAAAGTCAATGGACTGATTGACAAAAGTATCAACTAGCTGTTCAACTTCTTTCTGTGACAGTCCATCCTGTTCAAAAATCCCCTTGACAATTCCCACTTTATCGTCTCTATTTGGTTCCCAGTAGAATTTCTCCATCCGTCCATCCCGAATTAACGGTGCATAGAGGGTGGAAAAATCATTACCTGTGACAATAATCGGCACGCGATGTAAAGGTGTGGAATCATAGCTTCCCGGCAACTGCACATCTGTGGGATTATCAGCAATATTCATCAGTGTGGCATTCACCAACTGCGTGTTTACAGTATATTGAGTCCCTTCATCAAAACGTCCAGCACCGGCATCTAAATCGTTAATCATCAGTACACACATTTTGCCGCGTACTTTGATCAGTTCTGCTGTTTCCCGATAGCGCAACCGAATCAACCGCGCTGGATCTCCCGCATCTGGACTTTCTAATTCGCCACCAGATATGTTAGTGACTTCGATACCCATTTTCTCGAAGACTAATTGACATTGAAATGTTTTACCTTCTCCTTTGCGTCCATGAATACCCAGTATCACGGGAACTCGCACGCCAGGAAGCTTCAGGAAATTTTTGGTAATGTGGACAGCAAGTTTGTCCAAAAAGCGGGGAGCGATGTAGTAACCCATGAGTTTATGTGATGAAAAATTAACACTTCTAAGGTTAATGTTAATTTTTTTTGGGGATAGCGATCGCTTTTCTTTCAGACAAGCTTGTGTTTGTTCATCGTGTTGGGTTGATTAGACATCTTGCAAAAATAACAAATGCCAGGATATTGGGGTGCATGTTAAAGGTTAAAGGGTAAAGGAAAATTCCATACCTTTACCTTATTACCCCTTCCCCTTTTCCCTACAATGCCAAGAAGTCTATTGTCTGTTACCATTGAACACGCGCCCAAGCATGGAAGGAGTGAAAACTGCTGTTATTTGGTAGTGCCAAAGATTTGATTACAATATCAAATGACTTTGATAAGCCATTTGTATAATTTCAGGATTATTTAGATTAACCTATTTTTGAGAATAGAGCGTGTTTGAAAACACGCCCTAGTATTGCATATCGCTACAGTTAATAGAAATCGTTTGTATTTACTACGTCTCATTAGCCAAAATTTCTTTTAAAGCAGACAACGCCTCTACTGTTAATGTATTTGGGTTGTTAGGATCGTCAGGCAATATAATACCGCGCTTTGCAAGAGCAGCAATAATCTTAGGGTTTAGTAATACTGAATCAGCAGGCGTTGCGCCACCGTATACACTTTTCAATTCCCGATCATCTGTTATTTCTTCAATAAACATAACTGGAGCTTGATTTAAATCGACGTTATCTTTGATTTGGTTTTTAGTCATAAATCACATCCCAATTACGCATTGTTAGCTAATTATTGAATGCATACTTAATGTATCATTTGGAAAAAGCAAAAATCAAGGGTTGATATCGAAAAAACCTACTTTTACAACTAATTTTGCTAATTTTTGGATTAATGTAATAAGGCAAGGGCTGAGGACGCGATCGCACTTATTGGCAGTGTACCAGTTAACAAATGTTTAGCCCAACGCTGTCGTGGCTTTTCATATTATGGCAAAAACGATTGTAAAAAACCTTGAGAGTGTAGTCTCAACGTTACAATTGGCCCAATACTTTATTTGCACTTGTTGTGGTTTAACATCACTTTTGATTTAATTTTACTTCTGTAATGCTGATGGATACTTATAATATAGGAATTAAAATTTAACTATGGAAACACAACCGATAGAAGTAATTGGAGGTGGACTAGCTGGGACAGAAGCAGCTTGGCAAATAGCGCAAGCTGGAGTGCCAGTAATTCTGCATGAAATGCGTCCAAAGCGATTTAGTCCGGCTCATCATACAGAACATTTAGCAGAATTAGTGTGTAGTAATTCCTTTGGGGCAATGGCAAGCGATCGCGCGGCGGGATTATTGCACGAAGAGTTACGCCAACTCGGTTCGATTGTCATCTCAAAAGCTGATGAACACGCCGTGCCGGCTGGTGGGGCGCTAGCCGTAGACAGGGGAGAATTTGGCCAAGATTTAACTAAAACTTTAGCGAGTCATCCTTTAGTTGAATTCCGTCGGGGTGAAGTGTCTGCAATTCCTGAAGGGATTGTGGTTTTAGCAACCGGGCCTTTAACTAGTCCCGATTTAGCAGAAGATTTGCAACGCTTTACGGGGATGGAATACCTCAGCTTTTTTGATGCAGCCAGTCCGATTATCGTCGGAGATTCGATTAATCGTGACATTGCTTTTATGGCATCACGTTATGACAAAGGTGAAGCTGCTTATCTCAACTGCCCAATGAATAAAGAGCAGTACTTGCACTTTCGGGAAGAACTTTGTAAAGCCGAACAAACAGAACTCAAGGGCTTTGAACGAGAAACGGCGAAATTTTTTGAAGCTTGCTTACCCATAGAAGAACTAGCCCAGCGCGGGGAAGATACCATGCGTTACGGCCCCCTAAAGCCAGTGGGATTGTCAGATACTCGCACAGTGGAACGTCCTTATGCTGTAGTGCAGTTACGACAAGAAGATAAAGCCGGTCAACTGTGGAATATGGTAGGATTTCAAACTAATCTGCGTTGGGGTGAGCAAAAGCGCATCTTTCAATTAATTCCCAGTTTAGAAAAAGCAGAGTTTGTACGCTTAGGAGTGATGCACCGCAACACTTTTATTAATGCTCCCCAATTAATGCATCCTACCTTGCAATTTAAAGAGCGTCCGACATTATTAGCGGCTGGACAATTGATTGGTACAGAAGGTTACACTGCTGCGGCTGCGGGTGGTTGCTTGGCGGGAATTAATGCCGCGCGATTAGCCTTGGGTAAAGAAGCTTTGGTTTTACCACCAACAACAATGATCGGTGCATTATTAGAATTTATTAGTTCCGCTTCGCCGAAGCATTTCCAACCAATGCCGCCTAATTTTGGGATTTTCCCCGATTTAGGAATGAAAATCAAAAGTAAACCAGAGCGTTATGGACGTTACCGCGATCGCTCTTTAACTGATTTGGCAAACTGGAAAGCTAATTGTAATTAATGGGCATTGGGCATCCCTTCGGCTTCGCTCAGGGCAAGTGGGCATTGATTATCCCCCTTGTCCCACCATTTCCCCATCTCCCCACCTCTATCTATTTTTTAATAGTGACTAATCCATGTATGCCTAATGCTGTAATTACACCTCCTAGCAATCCCCAGGTACCATCGGCAAATACGTTGATGCGATGAATGTAGGTGCGATGATAGGCATACTCTAACTGTCTATCATTTACTATTCCTCCGACCTCTACCACGTTTTCCACATAGTTTTCAGCTTTGATCAGTGCTGCATAATCGAGATTAAACCAATACAACGATACTCCCACCACCGCCAAACCTGGAAAAACTAAGGTAATTAAAAGAATTGCTATGCGTGCGTTCATAAATCTCAGCCGCTAATAAACCTGCTCAATGCTGACATACTTAGAATCCTTGTGTTACAACTTGGCAGGCCAATTTAATAATGCGTTGGAGTGAGTGAATCAGATTTTGGGAATAATCCTCATAGTGTTTGAAAGCATCGTTTTAGTTAGGTTCGCACTATGAGAGGGCGATTTCTAGAAAAAAAGCAGATTTATTGCTGTTTATCTATTGCATTTTGCTGTATTTTGTGGATTTGTTTAGCATTAATTCCAGCCGACGCAACATCTACAGAGTCTATTGATACTCTGCGACAACAGCAGCAACAAATGAACCAGCAGCGTCAGGGTGTAGTTGGAGAGCGCGATCGCTTAACTAATCTCCAACAAGAGGCCCAAAAACACCTGACTGGTTTAAAGCAAAATCTGCAAACTACAGATAGCTATCTTCAAGAGAGCGAATCACGATTACAACTTGCTAGCCAACGCCTCCAGCAGTTAGAAGCTGATTTAGATGTGGCAGAACGTTCCTATCAGGAGCGGCAAATTGCAACAGTAGCACGATTGCGTTATCTCCAGCGATCGCCTGCTTTTGCGGGATGGGCAGTTTTGCTCGAAAGTGAAAATATCAGCGACTTTTTCAGCCGTCGTCATCAGTTGAAGTTAGTGTTTCAAGCAGATCAGAAAATTTTGGTAAAACTCAACACCCAAGCAAACTCGATCGATAAACAAAAAACGGAAGTAGAACAGCAAAAAAACGAAATTGGCTTAATTCGCGAGCAACTGTTGGCACAAAAAGCCGATTATCAAACCCAGGCGCAATCACAATCAGAATTGATTCAACGCCTGAATAGCGATCGCCTCGCCTTAGAAGCTGCACAAAATCAGCTAGAAAGAGAATCCAAAAATCTGGAAGTTTTGATTCAACAAAAGGTAGCAGAAGCCCAAGAAAAAACCAACAGCCGAACAGGTATCATCATTCGAGGAACTGGTGTAATGGCATATCCCAGCGATGCTTCTACTAGCAGTCCCTTCGGTTGGCGGATACACCCAATTCTTGGCTATCGTCGCTTTCATGCCGGGTTAGATTTTGCCGCCAGCTATGGTAGTAAAATTCGGGCAGCCGATTCGGGAACAGTAATTTTTGCTGGCTGGTATGGTGGTTATGGCAGAGCGGTAATTATCGACCACGGCAATGGTATGACTACACTCTACGGGCATACCAGCGAGTTATATGTTTCTGAGGGACAAGCAGTTGAACGCGGACAAGCGATCGCAGCTGTCGGTTCCACAGGTTTCTCAACTGGCCCCCACCTCCACTTTGAAGTTCGTCGCAATGGTACACCCGTAGACCCAGCTAATTATCTTTAAAGCTGCGAATTTTATCACAGACGTGCTATAATATAGAAGATTAAGGGCGCGTGGCTCAGTGGATAGAGCAACAGATTCCGGTTCTGTGGGTCGGGGGTTCAAATCCCTCCGCGCTCGTTACCTTTTGTCGATTGCCAAATTATTTGTCCGCGTTGACAAATCATATTTGACAGCAATTTTTTGCCTTATATCAAGTATGGCAGAACTCTTTTTATATGGAGCGGCTAATTAGTATTTAATATTTAGAGCATTCCTAAAATAGAGGTAGAGGCTAAATCTTCCTTATTAGCCGCGCATGGGTTTGATGCAACTAGGATTTTTGTGGGAAGAAAAACCTAACCTTTAGCCCCCTTTTTTATAAGAGAAAGGGGAAACTCAAAGCTTCTCTCCTTGTAGGAGAGAGGAATGGAAGTGAGGTCAATATTTAGTTTTGATGGTGTTTAATTATGACTGCTTTAACCTTACAATTACCTGCTAATCTGCAATTTACTGATGAGGAATTTGCACAGATTGTCGCTGTGAATAAAGAATTACGACTAGAGTTAACTGCTAAAGGGGAATTAATTATCATGTCACCCACTGGGGGAGAAACGGGAAACCGTAATTTTGAACTGTATCTTGATTTAGGAGTTTGGAACAGACAGAACAAGCTCGGAAAAGCTTTCGATTCTTCTACTGGGTTTAAACTGCCAAATGGGGCAACTCGTTCACCTGATGCTTCTTGGGTAAGGATAGCAAGATGGAATGCTCTTACTCCAGAACAAAGAAAGAAATTTCTCCCTTTGTGTCCTGATTTTGCAGTGGAATTAGTTTCTGAAACTGATGATGTAGAAGATACTAAAGCCAAAATGACAGAATATTTAGCAAATGGCTTACAACTCGGTTGGTTAATTAATCCTAAAGAGAAACAAGTAATAATTTATCGCCCAAATCTGGTACCTAAAGTTTTACAATCTCCCACAAGTTTATCGGGTGAAGATGTTCTCCCTGGTTTTGTTTTAAATTTACAGCATATTTTTGCATAGATAGACTGATTATATGGTTTTCCAGTACACTAATGCATTTGTTACTATAGCATCGGTTCATTGTGAGGAGTTAGTGAATTTCTATACTAGATTTCTGGAGCAAAAGCCAGTTATTTTGATTCCAAATGTCTATGCTGAGTTTAATTTAATTAGTATGCGATTAGGTATTTTTAAACCAAAGAACACAAATGAATCAGAATTTGAAGCGAATGCCAAAAGTAAGATAAGTTTGTGTTTAGAGGTGAGTAACTTAGAAGATGCGATCGCTCACCTAACTGCTTTGGGCTATCCTCCACCAGGAGACATTTCCATTGCTTCTCACGGCAGAGAAATTTATGCCTATGACCCTGATGACAATCGTCTGATTTTACATCAAGCGGCTACAGGGAGTCATTAGTCATTTGCAAAGGACAAATGACTAATGACAAAGGACAAATAACAAAGGACAAATAAAAAAATGGCTATAACTCAAAACTATAGATTAAACCTGATTCAATGGTATCCAGGTCACATTGCGAAAGCTGAAAAGAAGCTCAAAGAACAGTTGAAGCGTGTAGATGTGGTGTTTGAGGTACGAGATGCTCGGATTCCCTTAGCAACTCACCATCCCCAAATAGGTGAGTGGGTAGAAGGTAAAAAACGGGTGTTGATACTTAACCGAGTAGATATGATTACACCACAAATGCGATCGCTATGGATCGATTGGTTTAAACGTCAAGGAGAAGTCCCTTATTTTACCAACGCTCAACATGGTAAAGGTATAGCAGAAGTAGCACGGGCAGCGCAAGCTGCTGGGGTAGAACTTAATCAAAGAAGAAGCGATCGCGGGATGTTACCCCGTCCAGTGCGGGCTGTGGTAATTGGTTTTCCCAATGTTGGTAAATCAGCTTTAATTAACCGCCTGTTGGGAAAGCGAGTTGTGGAAAGTGCAGCTCGTCCTGGGGTAACTCGCCAACTACGCTGGGTGCGAATTTCCGAACATTTAGAATTGCTTGATGCTCCTGGTGTCATCCCTTTAAGATTAGAAGACCAAGACGCAGCCTTGAAATTAGCTATTTGTGATGATATCGGTGAAGCATCTTACGATAACCAGTTAGTAGCAGCAGCCTTAGTGGATTTACTCAACTATTTAGAAGCTGTAGCAGGAGATTTATTACCAAAAAAACCATTACAGTCTCGTTATCAACTCGATTCAACATCAGACACCGGAGATACCTATTTACACGCCTTGGCAGAGCATCGTTACAAAGGTGATGTAGAGCGAGCAGCAAGGCAACTTTTAACAGATTTTCGTAAGGGATTGTTGGGTGAAATGAGTTTAGAATTACCACCAAATTAAATCTAAATTCAAATAGTAAAAATTAGGAAATCTATTTTATTTATAACAGGACTTACGCAAGTGTCACAAGCAATGGCGCGGCTATGTTGTGCTGCGCGCCAAACAACTAGGCGATAAACATGATAACGTCTTGACTTTTAATTGCAAAGATAAATAATTTTATAAATTGTTTGACCAGTTTTATAAGCTAAATCTTTGAGCTTAAACCAGACTAAAATAGCGCATTCAATATGATTTATGGGAGTAGCACATAGTTACTGAAAAATGCGATCGCGCGCGTTAGATACTGCCACTCACCAACTAAATTAGAGATTTCCAAGAAATATATTATCCAAATAAACGTAGACGCATACTCCTACAAAGAAGCAAGCTACGCAAAGCGTCTGTCTGCGACACGCTGTTCGCGTTCGTAGAAAAGCGGCTACTCTACGAAAACACCAAAGGCGAAGCCGCTTTTCTACCACTCCAAGCGCAGAGAACACAAAAAGAGAAGAAATAGAAAGAATTTTTGCGTCAGTTTTGAGATATTTTTATTTGGAAGTTTCTTAATACTTTTTTAATGTTGCCTCATGCCTTTCTTTGTCAGGTCAAAAACTCTTTAACGGAGTTCTGATACTACTTTGGGAAATCATCAAAATGCGTTCGCCACATTTATATAAAGGTGTTTGCATTCCTACTCTTTGGCTCCAGTGCCCCATACCCAATGTAACTTTTCTAATGGTTGTTACTCAATTTATAGTAGTGGGAATTATAACACTAGTATAAAGAGATTTTCGTAAAAATTTATGAGCGCAAAAATTGATGGAACTTTAAGGATTGCTGGCTACCAAATCATCGAGCAACTTTATTCAGGTTCTCGTACTCAAGTGTATCGGGCAATTCGAGAATGCGTAGGCGCAGCCCGCCGCAGGCATCGCCTACCAGTTGTCATCAAGCTCTTAAAACGAGAATACCCAACTTTTACCGAATTAGTCCAGTTTCGCAACCAATATGCGATCGCTAAAAACCTAGATATTCCCGGCATTATCAAACCCTACAGCCTGGAAGCCCATCATAATGGCTATGCCTTAGTCATGGAAGACTTTGGTGGTGTTTCCTTGCGGCAATTTACTCAAGGAAAAACACTGACATTAGAGCAATTCTTACCCATTGCTCTGCAACTACTAGAAATCTTACACAAGTTACATCAACAGCGCGTCATTCACAAAGACATCAAGCCAGCCAACATCTTGATTCACCCTGACACGAACCAAATCAAGCTGATTGACTTTAGTATTGCCTCACTCTTACCACGAGAAACCCAAGAACTTCAGAGCCTCAATGGACTAGAGGGAACGCTAGCCTATCTGTCGCCAGAGCAAACCGGACGGATGAACAGAGGCATTGACTACCGCAGTGACTTCTATTCTTTAGGTGTGACTTTCTTTGAATTACTGAGTGGAAAATTGCCCTTTGAGTCCTATGAACCGATGGAGTTGGTGCATTACCACATTGCGAAACTTCCACCTAGCCTCTGCGATTTCAACCCAAAATTGCCCTTGATGCTGGGCGAAATTGTCCGCAAACTGATGGCGAAGAACGCCGAAGACCGCTATCAAAGTGCGCTAGGACTTAAACATGACCTTGTTACCTGCTTAGAACAGTGGCGAGAAACAGGCAAACACACCTGGTTTGATTTAGGACAGCGAGATATTAGCGATCGCTTTCTCATACCCGAAAAACTCTACGGACGGGAATCGGAGGTACAAACGTTACTAGAAGCATTTGGTGATGTTGCCAATGGTGGCTCTCAACTGATGCTAGTGGCAGGTTTCTCTGGTATTGGCAAAACCGCAGTCGTCAATGAAGTGCATAAACCGATTGTGCGCTGGAACGGCTACTTCATCAAAGGCAAATACGACCAGTTCAACCGCAACATTCCTCTGTCTGCTTTTGTACAAGCCTTTCGCGATCTGATGGGACAGTTGCTTAGGGAAAGCGATACTCAACTGGAGCAATGGCAAAGTAAGATTTTAGCGGCAGTTGGAGAGAACGGACAACTTCTGATTGAGGTGATTCCTGAACTGGAGCAGTTGATCGGCAAACAGCCTGCGATCGCTGAACTATCAGGCGGTGCGGCACAACACCGTTTCAATCTGCTGTTCCAAAAGTTCATTCAGGTGTTCGCGACCAGAGAGCATCCGTTGGTAATATTTCTGGATGACTTGCAGTGGGCAGATTCGGCATCGCTGAATTTGCTGAAGCTGTTAATGTCTCAGAGCGATTGCAGCCATCTATTTATTATTGGCGCATACCGCAACAACGAGGTATTTGCGGCTCATCCACTGATGTTGACGCTAGATGAAATTGAAAAAACTTCTTCTGGCATCAAAACCTTGAGCCTAGCTCCCTTGAGTCAAGCAGATGTCAACCATTTAATCGCCGACTCTCTCAGTTGTACGACGGCACAGGCATTACCGTTAACAGAGTTAGTCGATCGAAAAGCCAAAGGCAATCCCTTTTTCACAACTCAGTTTTTGAAAGCGCTACATGAGGATGGGCTGATTACCTTTAATTGGGAGACAGGTTTTTGGCAGTGTGATATAGCACAAGTGCGATCGCTTGCTCTGACTGATGATGTGGTGGAATTTATGGCACAACAACTTCAAAAATTGCCTAACATCACTCAAGATGTTCTGAAACTGGCAGCCTGTATCGGCAATCAGTTCGATTTGGCGACGTTAGCGATCGTTTATGAAAAGTCGCAAGCAGAAACCGCTTCCGACTTGTGGAAAGCATTGCAAGAAGGATTTATCATTCCTACCAATGAAATTTACAAGTTTTATCAGGATTCCTCATTGGCGATCGGTCATTTGCAAATGACAAATGACGAAGGACAAATGACGGTTTACAAATTCTTGCACGATCGCGTCCAGCAAGCTGCTTATTTCCTGATTCCAGGCGAACAAAAACAGATCGCTCACCTAAAAATTGGGCAACTATTACTGACTCATACGCCTGTTGCCAAACAAGACGAAAAATTATTTGAAATCGTTAACCAACTTAATATCGGCAAATCCCTAATTGTCGATTTATCTAAGCAAATAGAACTTGCCCAACTCAATCTGAAAGCTGGACAAAAAGCCAGAGCCGCAACTGCCTATACAGCCGCATTTGAGTATTCCACTACGGGCATCGCCTTGTTAGCTGAGGATATGTGGCAAACGCAGTATGAGTTAACCTTAGCCCTCTACGAAGCTGCCACTGAAGCCGCTTACCTGAGCGGCAACTTTGAGCGGATGACACAATTGGCGGCAATCATTACAGAACACTCTAGAAACTTGTTGGATACGATTAAGGTCTATGAAGTTCAAATTCAAGCAGCTCAAGCCCAACATCAATTTATAGAAGCAGTAGAGATTGCTCTCAAGAGTGTGGAGCGTTTAGGAAACAGCCTTCCAAAGCAACCCAGTCAATCAGATATTGCCAAAGCATTTGAGACAACTAAATCCATCTTGGCTGGAAGGCAACCACTGGATTTAATCAATTTACCCCAAATGACAGACCCTAACAAATTAGCAGTTGTACGGATTCTTGCCACTGTCACTTCTGCTGCTTTTGTTGTCACTCCAGCGCTCTTACCATTTATTGTTCTCGAACAGGTCAATTTATCCGTTCAATATGGCAATAGTTCATTTTCGGCAATTGGCTATGGCTACTATGGAATGATACTTTGTGGGATGACAGGAGAGATTGACTCTGGCTATGAGTTTGCACAACTAGCACACTTGTTGCTGGAACATTTCAATGCCAAAGAACTAAAGTCCAGAGTCTATGTCGGAATTTACTGTTGCGTGTGGCATTGGAAAGAGCCGCTCAAGAACTCCTTAGCGTTTCTCCGGGAAGGCTACGAAGTTGGATTGGAAACCGGAGATTTAGAATCGGCTGCTATTTGCGGATTCATTTACATCTCATATTGTTGGTTTCTGGGCAAAGAATTAATCGATCTCAACCGAGAGAGCGTTGCCTTCCGAGATCAGCTTGGGCAGCTCAACCAACAAGGTCTTACCAGCCATCTGACCGTTTTTCAGCAACCAATTTTGAATATGCTTGGCGATTCTGCTGAACCTTGGCAGCTGACTGGAAATGCCTTTAATCGCGAGGAAATTGTGCCAGCCCTCCAGCGATCGGGCGATCAGACTGCGCTGTATTATTTCTATGCCAACCAACTTGGTCTGTGTTACATATTTGGCAAGTTTGAGTTGGCGGTGTCAGCTGCGATCGCTGCTGAAAATTATATAGGTGGTGCTACAGGCTTATTCATCGTTCCGCTCTGCTACACCTATGATTCTCTAGCCCATCTGGCAATCTATTCTCAGGTTTGTGAGGCACAACAGCAACACATTCTGCAACGGGTGGCTAAAAATCAGGAAAAAATGAAAAAGTGGGCTGATCGTGCTCCAGAAAATTACCTGCACAAATTTTATTTAGTTGAAGCCGACCTATACCGAGTTTTAGGGCAGAAATCAGAGGCAATAGATTTGTACGATCGCGCCATAACTCTAGCTAAAGAACACGGTTATACCCAAGAAGAAGCCCTGGCCAATGAACTGACCGCTAAGTTCTACCTCGACTGGGGTAAACAGCGCATTGCCCAAGAATACATGACCCAAGCCTACTATGGCTATGCTCGTTGGGGCGCTAAAGCCAAAGTCGCCGACTTGGAACGACGCTATCCCCAACTCCTCGCCCCCATCTTAGAGCAAACCCGTTCTCCCTTCTCAACTAACGAAACTATCTTCATCTTGGAGAGTGTTACTTCCACCAGTTCCGCCACTTCCAATAGTAGCAACGTCTCTGTTGCTTTAGATTTAGCTACCATTCTCAAAGCTTCCCAAACTCTTTCTAGAGAAATCGAACTCGAAAAACTGCTTTCAGCTTTGCTGCATATCGTCATTGAAAATGCTGGAGCCGATAAATGTGTATTCATGCTTTTGGAGTCAGAGCGGTTGCTAGTTCAGGCTTTAGCACAACTTTCCCTGAGCAGTCTACAGAACCAAGCTGCCAAAGTTGATTTCTACCCGATCTTATTCAACCCACAGCCTGTTGAAGACTCAGTTGATGTACCAGTTCGCTTAATTAATAACGTCAAACGCAACTTACAACCAGCAGTAATTACTGATGCCACAGTGCATCCGCAATTAATTAACGACCCGTATATTCAGCAACAGCAACCCAAGAGTATCTTGTGCAGCCCGATTTTGCATCAGGGTAAGTTGTTGGGCATATTGTACCTGGAAAATAATTTAGCAACCGGAGCCTTTACAAGCGATCGCGTCGAACTGCTGAACTTACTTTGTGCCCAAGCCGCAATTTCTTTGGAAAATGCCCGAATTTACCAAAATTCTCAAAACTATGCTCAACAGTTGGCACAATCTCTAGCAAAATTGCAAGCTAGTGAAATCCGCTTCCAAAATTTGGCAAATAATATTCCTGGGATGGTGTACCAATTCCGTCTGGAGGTGGATGGTTCAACTTCAACACCCTACGTTAGTTCTGGCTGTCTCGACTTATATGAGTTAGAGCCAGAGTTAGTAATGGCAGGGACGCATAGCGTTTACGCCATGAATCATCCTGACGATCGCCCGGCTATTGCCCAAGCGCTCGCTTACTCTGCCCAAAATCTCACACCCTTTGAGCAAGAATGGCGGATTATCCTGCCTTCAGGAACCGTGAAATGGATTCAATCTGCGGCTCGGCCAGAGCGACAAGCCGATGGTGCAATTGTATGGGATGGGGTAGTAATTGATATTAGCGATCGCAAACACGCCGAAGCATCTCTAGCTAAAGAACGAGAGTTTTTGAATGCCATCATTCACAATATTACTGATGGCATTGTTGTTTGCGATGCTAGTGGCAAATTGACTCTATTTAACAAAGCAACTCGTGAATTTCATGGCTTACCAATAGAATCATTACCACCAGAACAATGGACAGGACGCTTCGATCTCTATCAACCTGATGGTCAAACACCCCTATCAAAAACTCAAATTCCTCTGTTTCGCGCCTTGCAAGGAGAAATCGTCGAAAATGCCGAAATGGTAATTGCACCGAAGCATGGCTCTAGGAGAATTTTATTAGCTAGTGGACAAGCGATCTTCGATGCTTTAGGTAACAAACTCGGTGCAGTAGTTGTGATGCGAGATATTAGCGAAAGGGCGCGGCTTGAAGCCGAACGCAAACTTGCTGAACTTGCCTTGCAGCAAAAATCACAAGATTTAGAACAAGCGTTAACCGATCTGCAAAACGCCCAATTGCAAATGGTGCAAAGTGAAAAAATGTCAGCATTAGGGAATTTAGTTGCTGGTGTCGCTCACGAAATGAATAATCCCCTTGGTTTTATTGCTGCTAGTCTAAAACTTGCTAAACCTACTTTTACAGATGTAATTGAACACTTAAAACTCTATCAAGAAACCTTGCCTAATGGAAGTGATGAAATTCTTAACCATGCCGAAGAAATCGACTTGGATTATAGCTTAGAAGACTTGCCTAAGATGATTGATGCCATGTCGATGGCGTGCGATCGCCTGAAAAATATCAGCACCAGTTTACGAACTTTCTCGCGTGCCGATAAAGATTATAAAGTACCATTTAATATTCACCAAGGCATCGACAGCACGATTTTAATTTTGAAACATCGTCTCAAGGCTAACGAGCAACGTCCAGCAATTGAAGTGATAACTGAATACGCCACTTTACCTCAAATTGAGTGTTTCCCTGGACAACTAAATCAAGTGTTTATGAATCTACTAGCAAATGCTATTGATGCCTTGGAGGAATCGAATATCGATCGAAGTTTTGACGAAATTAAAGCAAATCCAAACTGCATTACAATTACCACTACAGTAGAAAATAATTTAGTGAAAATTACAATCGCTGATAATGGGAAGGGTATCGAGGAAGAAGTCAAACAAAAAATGTTTGACCATTTATTTACGACAAAAGCTGTCGGTAAAGGCACAGGATTAGGACTTGCGATCGCTCGACAAATTATTGTAGAAAAACATGGCGGAGCGATCGCAGTGAATTCCCAACTTGGGGAAGGAACTGAATTTGTGATTCAGCTACCGTTATCGGTATAATTAAATTTTAGCTTTCTTAAGTATGGTATTCAGATGGAGTCTGAACCCCCACCTGATTTGTCTCCTTGTACCCTTCTTCAAGCTTTCCCCGCTACCACCGAGTTTTTCTTCAAAAGTTCCACAGCGGCTTGATATTGCAAATCCGCTTCAGTACCAATCTGTTCGCGGTTAATGGCTGGTTGAGAAATAACTTTATCTGGCTTAATACCTAGTTTGTTAATATCCCGGTGTTCAGGAGTTTCATACTTAGCAATTGTGACTGCTAAACCCGAACCATCTGATAATTCAAACAAGGATTGAATTAATCCCTTGCCAAAGGTAGTTTCGCCTACCAACTGGGCACGACCGTTATCTTGGAGTGCGCCAGCAAGAATCTCACTGGCACTGGCAGTTCCTTGATTTACCAAAATCACCAGAGGATCTTTCGTCAAAGCTGGCCCAAAGGCTTCAAAACTACCTTGAATACCTTGCCGATTAACAGTGTAAACAATAGTGCCAGAATCTAACCAGAGACGGGCAATTTCAATTCCTGATTGCAATAATCCCCCAGGATTATTTCGTAAATCTAGAATGTAGGCAGCAGCGCCTTTTTTTTCTAGACTAGAAATAGCGTGTGCCAATTCCGTTGAAGCGTTGGCATTAAATTGTGTAAGACGTAGGTAGCCAATGGGTGTACCCTCAGCAGAAACACGCAAATCTGAAACCACAGGGTTAAGGGCAATGCGATCGCGTGTCAGTCTAATTTCCGTTTCTGCCTCTCCGTCCCGTTCGATTACGAGAGTCACAAGGCTGCCACTGGGCCCGCGCATTCTGGTAGCAGCTTCATCAAGGGTGAGATTTTCTGTGGAAACACCTTCAATTTTGAGAATGCGATCGCGTGGTCGAATCCCCGCTTTATCTGCCGGTGAACCGGCGATAGGAGCCACTACTTCTAACTTTCCATTCTCAGAATTCAAGGCAATTTGCAATCCTACCCCAGTCAGTTCCCCAGAAGTATTGACCTGCAAGCTGCGGTACTGTTCTGGATCTAAAAAGCGGGTAAAAGGATCGTCGAGGCTCTTGAGCATCTTCCCAATTGCCTCATAACTGGCATTTGAGTCTGGCAGTGGTTTTTCCAGAACCTTTTGCCGCACAGCCGCCCAGTTTTGATGATTAAATGTCTCATCTAGATAAGTATGATTAACAATTCGCCAAACTTCCGAAACCAGCTTTTGTTCTCCAGTCAAAGCCAGCGATGGCTGAGTGAGGGTACCCAACGCCAAGCAAACCGCCATTAACAATGAAAATCCAACCCGAAAGACTTGTTTATTCATGAACCCCATTATCAATTCCACCTCAACCCAAATTGCCTAGATAATGCCCACTTCCTCTGTTGTTGATGAAATCTATCTCTCGATTATGTTACTTTTTTTATAGAAGTGGTGCATTTTTCTCATCAAGTTGTTCAGTCAACTGATGCATCGTATCCACTCACCAAAGGATAAAATCTACTTTGTGTCCACCATTTTGTGTGTAGGGGCGTAAAGAGATCGCAATATATTCCATCTTTACAAAGTGTAAAGTTTCTGAAGTCTCTTAGCACACTCAAAGCCCAAAAGCAAAGAAAAAAACTCCCCTTTATTAAAATCCCAAAATTGTTAATTGGGAGAGAAGTCTGAGCGAAGGCTTCTGCCGATTCAGAACTTCGGGATTTATCAACCGCAACCGACTTTTAGGAACTTGAGATTGTATGGCCAACGTTTACGACTGGTTTGAGGAACGCCTGGAAATTCAGGCACTCGCCGAAGACGTTACTAGCAAGTACGTCCCTCCCCACGTCAATATCTTTTACTGCCTGGGTGGAATTACCCTGGTTTGTTTTCTCATCCAGTTTGCTACTGGATTTGCCATGACGTTCTACTACAGGCCAACAGTTACTGAAGCTTTCTCCTCAGTGCAGTACATCATGACTGATGTAAACTTCGGTTGGCTAATTCGCTCCATCCATCGCTGGTCTGCCAGCATGATGGTGTTGATGATGATTTTGCACGTCTTCCGGGTTTATCTCACTGGTGGTTTCAAAAAGCCTCGCGAATTGACCTGGGTAAGCGGTGTAATCCTAGCTGTGATCACCGTTTCCTTCGGAGTTACCGGCTATTCTCTACCTTGGGATCAAGTTGGCTACTGGGCTGTGAAAATCGTTAGCGGCGTACCAGAAGCAATTCCCGTGGTTGGAGTTCTGATTTCCGACCTGCTGCGCGGCGGTTCCAGTGTTGGTCAAGCAACACTAACTCGTTACTACAGCGCACACACATTTGTACTGCCTTGGTTGATTGCAGTATTCATGCTGTTTCACTTCTTGATGATCCGCAAGCAAGGTATTTCCGGGCCTTTGTAATCTCAGCTATTAGCGAAAGGCAACATTTGTTAGTTTTCAGATCGAGTTGTTTGTTTTAAACTTATGAAACACAAGAAATTAATTGCACATAAGTTCCAAAAAACAAATACTTGTATCTGAAGCCTCAAGCTATAGACAACTTCAGGCGGATGACTGTAGATATAGAAACGCTGTTTTCCGCCTTTTGGTTGCCTAGTAGCTGATAGCTTTCACAAATGCTTTAATTTAACTTAAGCAGGAGAGCACATTTAAAAATGTCAACACAAAAAAAACCTGACCTGAGCGATCCTCAGTTAAGAGCCAAACTCGCTAAAGGCATGGGTCACAACTACTATGGTGAACCCGCTTGGCCTAATGACTTACTTTACGTCTTTCCAATTGTGATCATGGGTTCCTTCGCTGCGATTGTGGCTCTAGCCGTGCTAGATCCCGCAATGACAGGTGAACCAGCAAATCCTTTCGCCACACCATTGGAAATTTTGCCAGAGTGGTACTTGTATCCAGTATTCCAAATTTTGCGATCGCTTCCTAACAAACTTTTAGGAGTGTTAGCAATGGGTTCCGTACCAGTAGGGCTAATCCTCGTTCCCTTTATTGAGAACGTGAATAAGTTCCAAAACCCCTTCCGCCGTCCAGTTGCAACCACAGTATTCCTTGTTGGTACTCTTGTCACCGTGTGGCTAGGTATTGGTGCTGCTTTGCCATTGGATAAATCTTTGACCTTGGGACTATTCTAAATTAGTCACCACAAAGTGCTTTGACGCCTGTGAGTTTCAAGAGCAGATGCAGATGTGCTTTTGAAAGCAATCAACAGGCGTCAATTTTAACGGGAAAGAATTCAGAAGCTAGAATGGGCTAAACGCCCTGCTACCGCTAACAGAATTAAATTGTGAACTAAAAAGCGGATAACGCCACCAAAGCGAGTCCGTGTATCTTACGGGAAAGCAAGTTATGCATAGCGTCTTATAGATAGTCTCTGCATAAATGGGTTTAAGTTCCCCACTAAATATGCTTTTTTTAGTGGTCAACAAGATATTGTTGGATCTGTAGCCAAATCCCGCAGTGTATCCCTCACTGATTTCCTTCTGAATTCTTCTTCAATAGTTCAGATTGCTTCTGGGATTTGCAGTTTTGGATAGAAAACCTATTCCAAAATCGCAAATCATCAAAAGTCAACAAATACAAACATTTCTTACTTAACGTAAGTTGCTAGTTACAACCCTCAGAATGCCAAAATCATTCATGTTTTGTATTTTGGTACATAGAATATGTCAATTTAGATTTTTTTATGTCAGAGAAATTTTGCGAACAGCGCAGAATTTAATAACTAGCAACTTGGGTTTACTTATATTCAACTCACAGTTAATGCTTAGTATAGTGCAGCAAGACCATCTGACGGTTAAGAGCGAACTCAGGCTCTTAAACCAGGTGCAAGAATGGTTTGAGCAATTTTGTCTGCAACACTTGTCTCAACTTGGCTGGTCAAAAACCCAACTCGATCGCCTTAATTTAGCATTAGCAGAAGGCTTTACCAACGCTGTTCGTCACGCTCATCATGCTTTACCCCCAGAAACAATCATTGAAATTAACGTTTATCTGTGGATTGACCGACTAGAGATTAGAATTTGGGATTATGGAAAACCTTTCAATCCTGATGCGATCGCAGAGCCAGCCCCAGGTACTCTGCAAGTAGGTGGGTATGGATGGTTTCTTCTGAGGCGGTTGGCCGATCGGGTTGTATACGAACGTGGTGCGGATGGTAGAAATTGCCTGCTCATTGTCAAATACTCTGTAGAAGCACAAAAGTAACACTGAAATAGTCAAGGCTAAAGGAAAGAATAATTCTGATGTCAATTTTGGCTTGTGAGGGGAGTGTAACTTAAAGAAGAAGTATCGACAGAAAACGATGGCTTTTCTTCTCTAAAATATTCTCTTGTACTTAGGATTCAAACAAATAAAACTTCTCATATAGCCGTTACCAAGCTAATTAAGGGTTTGCCAAAAGTTGAGCTATACACTTTCAAATAGAAGCGGTTTTTGCTAAAATACATGGTTATTTGATTGATAAAAGTATACTCTTTTTTCAATATTATTTAAATTGGAGAAATATATTTTTTTCATGAAATTGCTTATCATTATTATGATTTTTTTGTAAAGTTTTAAGTAAAGTTTTTGTATAAAAAGAACTAGTGAATCTAGTAAAAATAGCATTCGAGCTACACTAGCTGCCTTGTTAAGATTTGTCAGCAGTGTTGAGAGTCTTGATGTTTGTTCTCCAACAAGTGCCATTTCGTGCTTAAAGAGATAGACAGAATAAAAGACAAAATATGACTAAGACAGCCTTAATTACCGGAATTACTGGTCAAGATGGCTACTATCTCAGCCATTTGCTCCTCAATCGAGGTTATCGAGTTGTCGGATTAGTGCCCCCAGATCGACAACCTAATTTGAAAAAACTGGGAATACTGGCAAATCAAGTAAAAATTTTTACAGTTGACTTGAGGGATAATACGGCACTGTTGACCGCAGTTGAACAACTGCGTCCCCAAGAGATTTACAATTTGGCGGCTCCCAGTTTTGTACCCGACTCCTGGAACGACCCATTGGGAACTTTGGATTTAATAACTGGTACAGCTACTAGGCTCTTGGAAGCAGTACGAAAAGTTGGTTTGTCTACCAGATTTTATCAAGCCAGCAGTTCAGAAATGTTTGGCGATGTATTCCTCTCGCCTCAAGATGAAGAAACCGCTTTTCGTCCCAAAAATCCTTATGCTGCGGCTAAAATGCACGCCCACTGGACGATGGTGCATCATAGACAGCGCTATGGACTATTTGCCTGTAGCGGAATTTTATATAATCACGAGTCTCCTCTACGCGCACCTGGGTTTGTCACACGCAAAGTTTCTTTAGGGGCTGCATCAATTAAATTGGGTTTAACTGACACCTTAGAAATGGGTAATCTGGATGCCAAACGTGATTGGGGCTTTGCAGGTGATTATGTAGAGGCCATGTGGCGAATGTTGCAAATTGATGAGCCAGAAGAATATGTGATTGGCACTGGTAAACTACACAGTGTGAGAGATTTAGTTGCCACAGCCTTTGAGTCAGTCGGCTTGAATTGGAAGCAGTATGTAGTTTTAAATACTAGCTTGTTACGACAAGATGAGCATTTTCAACTAGTAGCTAACCCCAGCAAGGCTAAAAAAAACCTCGGTTGGGAACCCCAAGTAAGCTTTGAGGAACTTTTAGAAAAAATGGTAAAAACAGATTTGGAGCGATTACAAAGCGGTGCAATCGCGCCCTTATCGCAAGTGTAAATAATCTAAATGCAAATCACTACAGTGACAAAAAACCTGAATTTAGGTAATAAAGTTAATAAACAAACTAACCATATCTTCGTGTTTTTAGAAATTTTTGCTCATGAAGGTGGTATTCAATCCTATATAAAAGATATTTTTCGCGCCTATTTGGCATTGGGTCAAGACTACAAAGCAGAAGTATTTTTGCTGCGAGATAGTGCTGATAGCTTAAATCCGTTTGAAGACGAAAACTTAAAATTTCATTACTTTAAAAATCAGTCTCCCTATTTGGGGAGATTGCAAATGGCAGCAGCTTTACTGAAATGTCTGTTGCAGAGCCGTCCGCAGCAGGTTTTCTGCGGTCACATTAACTTAGCAGTATTAATCCAAACACTTTGCCAGCCTTTGGGGATTCCTTACACCGTGCTAACTTACGGCAAAGAAGTCTGGGAACCGTTGAAAAATCAGGAACGTCGTGCCCTGATATCAGCAGAGAGAATTTGGACAATTAGTCGCTACAGCCGCGATCGCGCTTGTGTTGCCAATAGTCTAAACCCAAACATGGTACAGATGATGCCTTGTGCAATTGATGCGGATAAATTTACTCCTGGCTCCAAACAACCAGAATTAATCCAGAAGTATGGCTTAAGTGGCGCGAAAGTGTTAATGACAGTAGCGCGGTTATGGTCAGGAGATATTTACAAAGGTGTAGATGTCACCATTCGGGCATTACCACAAATCGCTGAAGTTTTCCCAGAAGTGAAATATTTGGTAATAGGTCGCGGCGATGACCAACCACGATTGGCGCAGCTAGCAAAAGATTTAGGTGTGAGCGATCGCGTTGTGTTTGCTGGTTTCGTTGCCACAGAAGAATTAATGGAACATTATCGCCTTGCTGACGCCTATATTATGCCTTCGCAAGAAGGCTTTGGCATAGTTTATCTAGAAGCAATGGCTTGTGGAGTGCCGGTGTTATCTGGTGACGATGATGGTTCCGCTGACCCCTTGCAAGATGGTAAACTGGGATGGCGAGTCCCACACCGCAATCCTGATGCTGTAGCAGCAGCTTGTATAGAAATGCTTCAAGGGAATGACCAGCGATGCGATCGAGAGTGGCTAAGAGAACAGGCGATCGCTCTGTTTGGCTTAAATGCCTTTCAACAGCACTTACACAAAATGCTGCTATCCTCAGTAATAAAGTCCATTTGAGTCCAAATGACAAATGACCAATGACTAAAATCGCTATCCTAGAAGGAGAGCAGGACGAAATTTATTAAAAATGAGCTTTAAGTCATTTCAATTGAATCTTTTAAATCTCCGCCCTTGGCTCACCCTGCTGGCAGTTGTTTGGTTGCTGGCATCAGTGGGCTTGGGTTGGTTAGTTAATTCATTGCTAATTATTTTCGGGTTGCTGTTGTTAACACCTATTGTGGCTTTTTTTGGCTTTCGTTGGTGGCTGCAACGCAACTTGGTTGCCGATCAATGTCCCGTTTGTGGATATGAATTTACAGGCTTAAATAACAGTCAGTTGCAATGTCCTAACTGTAAGGAATTACTGTTAGTGCAAAATAGTCATTTTCAGCGCTTCACACCAGAAGGCACAATTGATGTCACTGCTGTCGAAGTTCCCGCTAAATCACTGGAAGAATAGTCATTAGTCATTTGTCCTTTGCTAATGACTAATGACTATTTATTTTTTTGTGAGATTGAGAGGTTGTAAGTATACTGTTGCTGGGATAGTTCGCCCACATACAGCGAGTATTTTCCTGCCTGCCAATAACCAGAAAGTTCTGACTTACTTCCAGAGTAACTATCTGCTAATACACAAAAGCGCCCTCCAGGCCCGTCGATCAGGAGTGTTGGCTTTCCTTGACTCTCTACTGTTAATCGTAAATAAGGTAGTGACTCTGTAACTTGGATAACTTGACTAGGTTCAGTGGTAATATTGCCACAATTACTTTTGACAGCTCCCCCAGACTTTCCCTTCAAAACCACTGGATCTGGTTGGAAATTTCGACCAATTTGAATTGTCGGTGTCTGTGCCAAATTAGCCTCAGTGAAAGCCAAACTCATCGCCAAAGCTGTGGGAATAATTGCAAGTAGCCTCAGAGTCTTCATTTTAATTAATGCTCCAGATTTTTTTAGAGCAATATTGTTATACAGTCCGATCTATATAGACGAGAGCAATTCCTCTTGGTTCCAAAAGCTGCCGTATAAAGTAATACTAGTTAGTTCAGGATTATTTGTGAAGATTTGATAGGTGTATGTAGAGAGGTTGCATTGCAACGTCTCTACAATTGATGTCTGAAAGGTCTTGCATCCACAGACATTAGCTAAAATCACAAAGACAACCACCAAAAATAGAATTTGGTTAGTCTATTGTTGAATAAGTATGCTAATGAGTTAGGAAAAATTGATGAATCGTCAACCAGAAGAAGACTTACAGCGTCGTCTCAATCAGCTAGACGCAGAGATTAATTCCCCGCCTGGGGTGGTTTCACAAGAACAAAAACAAACGCCTCAGTCTGTTTTTGCCAGCTTCAACTTGCAACTGGAGCGATTTCAGATTTGGTTCAACAGCTTATCTGGTGTGAAAAAGCTGATAGTTTCGGGTGTGACGGTGCTAGTAGGCTTGGCGATACTGCAAGCAGTGTTTAAACTAGTTGCATCTGTAATCAGTCTGGCACTTTTGGCAGTGTTAGTGTATGTTGGATACAAAATTTTTGTGTCTGGTAGCTTTCAACGTAAGCAATAAGTTGATATGCATTTACTTTGCACTCTGCCCAAAGTTATGAAAGTCAGGAGCCGAAATAAAAACGGCTTCTGACTTACAGAGGATTTCCAGGAAGTTGAAGTACACAAGCTAAGTGTCAAAACTAGGTATAAAGCCTATTTGATTTCTGTTAGGGCAGCCCATTCAGACTCCAAAATTCTGCTGCATAACTCCTAAATCCTATTTCAATATGCTTTTCTTTTTGCTGACGAGCTTAGTCTATTTTAATTGTGCCGATCGCGGCGTAGAAATAATATCAAAGGAAATTATACGATGACCTCACCAATTGTCAGAAGAACTAGTAATCAATCTGGTCAGTCAAAAAAATCGGAAAGAGCCAATTCGCTACTGCTAGCAAGTAGGCGTTTTGCTGCTTGGGCGGCCGAAATCACACTAGTGGTGACTAGTGGGTTGATTCCCTTCGGCATTGGTGTCTATGCCAATTCTAGAAGCGATCTGAACCGAGTGCCGCTTAACCCCGTGCTGGTAGTCACAGAAAGAGCGATCGCCAGACCTTTAGCTCTACCTGTGAGCTATGGCATCCGTAACGTTGCATGGCCGACTAATATTTTGTGGACAATCGCCTTGTTAGCGCCTGTAACTCTCTCTTGGTGGCAATTGTATTTATTAGCTAAGACTGGTAGCACAATTCCTAAACGTTGGTTAAAAGTGCGGGTTGTCAACGAGCAAGGGAAGCCGCCCGGATTAGGGGCAGTTGCGATCAGAGAAGGAGTTGGACGTTGGACAGTACCCATTTCCATTGCCTATCTACTGTGGCGCTACAGCTTTGCTTTTCCCAATTTAGGATTATTCACATTTTTGTCTTTATTAATGATTGTGGGTGAAGGGATTGGCTTACCGTCACGTCAAGGGCGTCGCGCACTCCACGATCGACTCGCAGGTACTTATACAATCGATGCAATCTTAGCTAGCAACAGACAAGCTCAGTCTGCTGACGGTAATGAAGAAGCAGAATGGCAAGAGGGAGAAGAATTAGCGGCAGAGCGAACCAGCCAGTCACCTAATTTGTGGCGGCGAATACAGCAAAATCCCAATCTGACTTTGTTCGGGGTAGGGCTGACGAGTATGACTGCTGTGTTGGCAACTT
This sequence comes from Nostoc sp. DedSLP04, assembly GCF_034530775.1. Lineage (NCBI taxonomy): Bacteria > Bacillati > Cyanobacteriota > Cyanophyceae > Nostocales > Nostocaceae > Nostoc > Nostoc sp. DedSLP04. The sequence goes on from NZ_JAVRCL010000041.1 coordinate 35,131, forward strand.
TAATCGGCACTCAAGTTTATATCCAAATTCAACAATCCCAGCGAGCAACCAAGCAAATCAACAGCCAACAATTCCTCGAACTTGTCAAACAATTGACTCCCAACTCTGGGGCGACTAATGAGCAACGCCAAAGTGCAATTCTGGCTATGGGTGGTCTTAATGACCCACAATCGATTAAATTTCTGGCGGATTTATTAGTTAGCGAAACTGACCCCAGCCTTCTGGATACAATTCAACAAGCTTTGACAACTGTCGGGCCTCAAGCCATCCCAGAACTTAAAAATAAGAATCAGTTTTTGGTGAGCGAACTGGAATCTGTAGGTAGCACTGCAACCAAAGAGCGGGAATTACGCCAAGGTCGGTTACAAAGAAACCAACGAACAATCAACAAGATTCTCTCTGTTTATAGCGGTAAAAAACTCGACGGTGTTGACCTTAGTAGAACCCAATTAGGTCAAAGCGGTACTTCTGGAAGTTCCTTCTTCAACTTGGTACTGGACAATCTTGATTTATCAGGAGTTAGGTTTAAATCTGCAAATCTTAACCAAGCTAGCTTTAAGGGTAGCCGCTTCCGGGGTGTGGGTGAAGATGGACGCTGGGATACCTACGACGATGTAATGGCTGATTTAAGCCAAGCTCAGTTGCAGCAAGCTAATCTCACTGATGCTAACCTCAGTCGCGTCTTGATGAACCGCATCGATTTGAGTCGTGCCACTCTTAACAGAGCCAACTTATCCAACGCGCGTTTATATGATGCTAAACTCAACAGCACCCAACTAGTAGGAGCCGATCTGCGAAACGCAGTTTTAGAAAAAGCTAGCTTGACTGGGGCTGATTTAGGCGATGCCAAATTGAACGAAGCCAATCTGTATGCAGCGCGTTTAGGTCGCGCCACTGCGATCGGCACGCAATTATCTTTTGCCAACTTAATTAACACTGATTGGCAAGGGGCAGATTTATCAGGAGCTTATTTGGATCGTGCTAATCTCAGCAATGCTAACTTCAGCGCTACTCGTTTAACTGGTGCTGTTTTACGTTCTGCCCAAATGGAAAACGTTAACTTGCAAAATGCTGACCTGAGTCTTGCAGATTTACGAGGGGCAAATGTTGCTGGAGCAGATTTTAAAGGAGCAATTCTCGCTCCTAGCAAACAAGATCCAGCAGATCAATTTGTCCAAACCCCAGATTTAGGCTCAGTATCTGCCGTAGTCCAAGGGGTTGATTTTTCTCAAGCCAAAAATTTAGATGCCAAGCAATTAGCATACATTTGTACTCAAGGAGGGATTCATCCCCGTTGCCCGTAGAATGAGAGAGGGAGCAGGGGGCAGGGAGCAGGGGAGGATGAGGAGACAAGGAGACAAAGGTACAAGGAGATAAACAAAACTCCTAACTCTTAACTCTTAACTCAGCACTCCTAACGCCCCATGCCCAATGACTAATGACTAATTGGTGTGAGGAGTTGGTTATGAAATATATTCCATCTTTGGTTTCAGTTTTGGGGGCTGGTTTGGTCTTGAGTCTGGCGAGTACGAAACCAGCACAAGCTCAAGTAGCTTATGGCAGTTATATTGGTATCGGCCCCACTGTTGGTTTTACCGATGGTATCCAACTTGGGGGGGTGATAGCGGGGCGCTACAAGCTTTTGGAAGCACCAATTTCACTCCGCGCTCAAGTGTTAATTGGTAATAATACGGCTGTTGTACCAACGGTTTCTTACGATATCCCCCTCAACTGGCAAGCTGATGCCTACCTGGGTGCGGGATTAGTTTTAGCTGGTGGTGGTGATTCTTCTCCCGTGGGCGACAAAATAAGTTTTGCCTTACAACCGGGTATTGATTATATGATCCCAAATAGCAATACTGTCCTTTTTGGCAATGCCATTATTGCTTTTGATGCCTACCGAGATAGCAGTGGTACAGCTATCTCTGTACAAGGTGGTGTTGGTTTAAGATTTTAAGGGACACCCTATCCCTAAGAAGCGTTAAACTTCATTGCAAATTAACAAGTTAGTCCAAACAACGTGATAGTTTTTGGTCATGAAGAGAGACAGCACAGGATTAACACAGGAGAACACAGTGGCAATGGAATCAAATTTATTAACGGATGCGGGCGCAGATGAAATGAATCAAGATTTCAGTGAATATGTTGCTAACCTGCAACTTCACATGACTCTGCAAGCTCGTAATCTTGTTCCAACCCTGAAGCAAACACTAGTAGATAGTCGCCACCAATTACTCCATCAAACCCAAGCCAACTTTGAAAAGCTAGTTTCTCGGCAAGGGTTATAAAATATATACAAATTTTAATCAAAATTCAAATAAAATAAGGGCAGATGTTGTTGGGTCAATGCCAATGGTGTTCTCACAAGGTCTGCTTTTTCTGCTTTTTAAGTATTAAGTTACTAAAATCACCCTTTTGGCACAATAGTAGAGAGCAGAAACTAGTTAAGATTATTGCAGCAGTTCCTTCCTTTGAAGAGCAGTTAGTTAAGGCTAAATGGCGGCTCGAATAAAAATGACTTCATTACTTCCCAGAAACCTCAGCGTTATTATCCGACCAGTCCAATATCGGGATCTGGACGGAATTGAGCGCATAACTCAAGAGTCATTCGCAGCCCTTACTCCGAAGGGAGCAGGTTTTGCCATCAGCCAGATGCAAAGGCTGCGTCGCTGGTATGGATTACTCAAATTTTTAAGTTGGTTTCCTAACCCGCTACAGTATCGCCTTTGTGCTTTTGTCGCAGAGCAAGGGCGGATACTTTTAGGAATGATTCAAGTGTCACCCTTTAACCGCACACGTAGCACTTGGCGGATCGATCGAGTGTTGCTAGAGCGTGGTGTCGATAAACAAGGAATTGGTTCGCAACTTTTGCGTCATTGCTTTGAATCGATTCTGGAAGCTCGGACTTGGTTACTGGAAGTTAATATCAATGACATAGAGGCGCTGGCATTATATCGACAAAATGGATTCCAGCGTCTAGCAGAAATGACGTACTGGGAAATTGGGCCAGAATTACTGGCTGAATTGGCACAAGCAGAGCCAGACTTGCCCAACCTCTTGCCTATAAGTAATGCTGATGCCCAGTTGCTATATCAACTAGATACGGCATCGATGCCACCTCTGGTACGTCAGGTTTTTGACCGCAATACCCGCGACTTTAAAACCAGTTTGTTTGGCGCTTTAACTGATGCAGTAAAGCAATGGCTGACTAAAACAGAAGTAGTCAGTGGTTACGTATTTGAACCGCAACGCAAAGCTGCGATCGGCTATTTTCAGGTGCAACTCGATCGCAAGGGTGAAGTTCCCCATGCTGCAACGCTGACAGTTCATCCTGCTTACACCTGGCTTTATCCAGAATTACTATCTCAACTGGCTCGTATTGCCCAAGATTTTCCCCAGCAAGGGTTACAACTAGCCTCTTCAGACTATCAGGCAGAGCGAGAAGAATATTTGGAGCGAATTGGAGCAAAACGCATAGAACATACATTAGTGATGTCTCGCTCTGTGTGGCACAAGCTACGAGAGTCGAAATTCGTCTCCTTAGAAGGAATCCAATGGACTGATATGCTGCAAGGTTTACAACCAACTCGTAAACCTATACCAGGTGGGATGTCATGGATACAACCAGGGAAGCTGCCATCCTCAGATAAACCACTGCCAATCAAGCCAGAACCGATTAACTTTCCGGTAAAAAATCCTAGCATAGAAACATCGCCGATTACTGAATCAGCAGATGGACAGCAGGAGAAGTAGTGTGATATTCCAAGAGCAACCAAAACCGTTTATTTCCGCCTTGGGACTAGATTTTGGTCGCAAGCGGATTGGTGTGGCTGGATGCGATCGCACGGGTTTAATTGCCACGGGTATCACTACAATTGAGCGCACATCTTTTGAGCAAGATGTCGAGCAAATCCGACAAATCGTTAATGAACGTGAGGTGCAAGTTCTAGTTATGGGCTTACCTTATTCAATGGATGGCTCACTAGGATTTCAGGCTCGTCAAGTTCAGAAATTTACTAAAAGACTTGCTAAAGCACTAAACTTGCCTGTGGAATATATGGATGAGCGATTAACTTCATTTCAAGCAGAGCAACTGCTGATAGCTGAAAACCGCTCTCCATCACGCAATAAAGGTTTGATTGACCGCAAGGCAGCGGCTTTGATTTTGCAACAATGGCTGGATGTTAAACGTGCTAACTCTCCTAGCTCAGTTGCGGCTATTGAATATTGATACCTTTTAACATGATATTCTAAAAACGATTAGCCAGCAGTTGTATCTACGTATAAAGCTATTTGTTTGACATAATATGTCATTAACTATAGTTAAGCGATTTTCAAACTTGCTGGTATTTATTAAATTTCTACATTTCGGCTATGTATTCCTCTCCATTTCCTGAAGAAAATGATAACGCTCATGCGGGTTCCATCACTTTAACCGATGATAAAGGGCGATCGCTCGACTGTTATATAGAGCATTCCCTAGAGGTAGATGGACAAGAATACGTTTTGCTCCTTCCTGTAGACTCACCTGTAGAAATTTTTTCTTGGGAAGGTGACGGTGAGGAAGAAGAAGCGGTTCTGGTAGAAGATGACACCATCATTGAGCAAATTTTTGCTAACGCCCAAGCTGTACTATCTGAGCAGAACTTGGTACTGAAGAATACAGCTTATGCTTTGACTGTTGCAGGTGATTTACCGCCAGTGGAAGAATCAGAACTCTTCACCCTAGAAATCGAAGACGAAGAGGCCGATTTAGAGCCTGAGCAATTACAGCTACTCGCTAGCTTTTATGAGGAAGATCAGGAGTATGCAATTTATACACCCCTAGACCCTCTGTTGTTTTTTGCACGGATAACAAAAACAGGCGAGCCGGAATTACTTTCTCCAGAGGAGTTTCGGAAAGTGCAACCTCTGTTAGAAGAACATCTTTTTAATGAAGTTGAATAAGATTAAAAATTCAAAATGTAATATTTTCATTTTGAATTTTTTAATTGGTAATTTTTCATTGAAATCACAATTTACTTAAATCTTTTAGTATGTCCCACTAAATGTTAGAAGCAATGAAACATTGACACTAAATTGGGAAAATTAGTATTGTTTAAGATCCTCAAAAAAGCATTTTGGTAGGGATTTTTTAATTCCATTATCTAAAATACCAAATTAGTATAAGGTGCTGAAAATGGCTTATAGCGATTTTACATTAAGTAAATTTAAAAAGTCATTCAGCATCCGCATTGATGAAGAAACTGATTTATGTGCTGACATAGAACCTTTACAAGCAAGTGAGAAACTCAAAAATTCTTTAGAAGAAACTACAGAACTGGCTTTAGCAATTAATACTGAAAAAGCTCGTTCAGAAATGATTATCACTCCAATATTGTTGGAGATAAGACGCAGAGCGAGTTATCCAATTAGCTTATTTTCGGGAACAGATTTTAATGTAGATGCAGAAAAAGGTCTGAATGGATACTGTGGCTTTATCATCAGTCGTTCTAAAGAGCAGCTAACAATTAATGTGCCAGTGGTGGTTATTATTGAAGCCAAAAACGAAAATATTAAAGGTGGATTAGGTCAATGTGCAGCCGCAATGTTGGCAGCCCAATTGTTTAATCAACAAGAAGGAAATGAAATCAGAAAAATTTATGGTGCGGTAACAACAGGCGATATTTGGAAGTTTTTGAAGTTAGAAGAAAACGATATATTTATTGATTTGAGTAATTATTACATCAAAGAAATAGATAAGATTTTAGGGATTTTATCTCAAAATGTTCAGGGAGAGATTCCAGGATGGAGTTCGACTAACTAAACTATATTGGGTTATGCTCATTTGTCTTAGCTATCTACATTTGACTGTTGACTATGTTCTGGAACAATCTTTTACAGCCTGATTTGATTTTAGAGGGTTCAGTGTTAAACCTAACACCAGATATTATCCAAAAATACGGGCTTAAAGGGCTGGTATTGGATGTAGATGAAACTTTAGTACCCTTTACAGTCGGGATAGCTTCCCCAGAACTACAAGAGTGGGTGGAGCAAATCCGTACCTGTACTGCACTGTGCTTGGTGAGTAACAACCTGAGTGAAGCGCGAATTGGTGGAATTGCGCGATCGCTCAATTTACCTTACTACTTAGGTGCAGCCAAGCCTTCCCGACGCAAAATTAGAGCCGCACTGAGGGGAATGGATCTACCAGTGCATCAAGTGGGAATGGTAGGCGATCGCTTGTTTACCGATGTTTTAGCAGGTAATCGTCTGGGAATGTTTACCATTTTAGTGGAACCGATTGTTCATGCCGACGCAGCTCTGCGTTCTCATCCCGTCCGCAACTTTGAAGTTTGGATATCTGAAATTTTGGGAGCCTCTATTACACCCAAGAAAAAGAAGATTCACAAAAGTTGAAAAATCGTCAGGAAAGTAAATCTAAAGAAATAATTAAGGAATCTTACTGGAACCAAAAAATCGGGGATCATAAGTATTAATAACATGGGGTCAGCCAAAAAAGACCCTAACTCATACTAAGTAAATATACTTCCGTAAAGCGTCAACCTTCACTATAGAGGGATTGGCGCTTTACAAATTGAGTTAGGAGTTAGAAGTTATGAGTTATGAATTAAATTCAACTCCTAACTCCTAACTCCTAACTCCTCACTTTTTAGATGCCACTAACAATTGTTGTCAAAATCGGTACTTCCAGCCTAACTCAACCAGAAACGGGACAATTAGCACTTTCTACCATCGCTACATTGGCGGAAACACTCTGCGATTTAAAACGCCAAGGACATCGGGTGATTTTGGTTTCTTCTGGCGCTGTCGGCGTGGGTTGTGCGCGGTTGGGTTTAACTGAACGTCCTAAGGCGATCGCACTCAAACAAGCTGTAGCAGCAGTTGGACAAGGTAGGTTAATTCGGGTATACGATGATTTATTTAATACTTTACAACAGCCGATCGCTCAAGTATTACTGACTCGCAGTGACTTGGTGCAGCGCAGCCGCTATCTCAACGCCTACAATACTTTTCAGGAACTATTAGGACTGGGAGCGATCCCGATAGTCAATGAAAATGATACCGTAGCAATAGACGAACTAAAATTTGGTGATAATGACACCCTTTCGGCATTGGTTGCCAGCTTAGTAGAAGCAGATTGGCTATTTTTGCTCACCGATGTCGATCGGTTGTACTCAGCCGATCCCCGTTCTGTGCCAGATGCGCGGCCGATCGCTTTAGTGAGTAGCATTAAGGAATTAACTCAATTACAAATACAAACAGGTTCCCAAGGTTCTCGGTGGGGTACTGGTGGGATGGTGACAAAAATTTCGGCTGCAAGAATTGCGATCGCAGCGGGAGTGCGTACCGTAATTACCCAAGGGCGATTTCCCCGGAATATCGAAAAAATTATCCAAGGCGAATTGATTGGGACGCATTTTGAACCGCAACCGGAACCAACTTCGGCGCGTAAACGTTGGATAGCTTACGGACTTGTACCTGCGGGGAAATTGTATTTAGATGAAGGTGCGATCGCGGCAATTTCTCTAGCAGGAAAATCGTTATTAGCAGCTGGAATTAAGTTAGTAGAAGGAGAGTTTGACACGCAAGATGCGGTGCAATTGTGTGACACGAACGGTAACGAAATTGCCAGAGGACTTGTAAATTACAACAGCAATGAACTGCAAAAGATTTGTGGGCGTCATTCACGAGAAATTTCTACAATTTTAGGATATGCCGGTGCAGAAACCGTGATTCATCGGGATAATTTGGTTTTGACTTAAAATGGGAATTAGATAAATTTTGTAACTACTAACTGAGAGAGTAAAAATATTATGACTCAAACGTTAGAAAATGCTGTTAACTTACCAGAAGAACAACGCTTCTTTCGACATGGGTTAAGTTGGGAACAGTTTAAAGCAATTCAAGCTAGCTTTGAAAATTTACCAGGGGTGCGCTTATTTTATTGTGATGGAGTCTTAGAAATAGTGACTATTGGTAAACCTCATGAGGCGATTAAGTGTTTAATTGCTGCACTGGTGATTACTTATTTTGAAGTCAAAGGCATTGAATTTTTTCCTAATGGTAGTTTTAGTCAGATTATTCCTGAGATAGTAGAATATCAAGCAGATTTGTCTTATTGCTTTGGAACGGACAAACCTGTACCAGACTTGTGCATTGAAGTAGTGATTACTAGCGGTAGTCCCATAAAGTTGCAGAAGTACAAATTAATGCAAGTCCCGGAAGTTTGGTTTTGGGAAGATGGCACAATTGAAGTTTACTACTTACGAGAGCAAGAATATGAGAAAGTTGTTAAAAGTAAGTTTTTAGCAGAATTAGATTTATCCTTGCTCAATCGTTGTCTTTTGTTATCGTCTCCCTTGGAAGCTATTAGAGAGTTTCGTCAAGGCATTCAACAGTAATAGCAGGTTTAAATGAGAGAAAATATTTTATATAGCTCAGAATGTTAATTTTTACATTAGACTCATAATTATTAAGTTTAATGGTGTGACAACAAAGAAGGCAGTTGGTGCATAGAATAAAAAACACGCGCTCCAGATGCCTCAAGTAGATTAGCTTCACTTTGCTCGGTGTAACCTAAAACTCTCATTCCGGCGGCAACACCCGCACGTACACCCAAAACGCTATCTTCTACAACAGTGCAAGATGCAGCTTGAATTCCCATCTTTTTAGCCGCATATAAGAACAAGTCAGGTGCTGGTTTCCAGCTTTCAATTTGATATGAGCTAAAGATACGTCCTTCAAATCGAGGCAGTAGGTTAGTTACACGCAAAGCTAACTTAATTTTTTCCGGTGGGCCACTGGAAGCAACGCAAATAGGTAGATTAATCTTGTCTAAAGCTGCTTTTATTCCTTCTACAGGACGTAGTTCACGCTCGAATGTCTCAGCAGTACGGGTACGAAGCTGAGTTACAAAATCTTGCGGCAGCTTTTTTCCAAGTCTATGCTCAATTACAGCAACACAATCAGCCATTTTGCAACCCTTAAATAACAAAATAGCTTCTTCAAGTTTCATTGCAAGTCCAAATTCAGCGACAAATTTCACAAGAACACGATTACCTAATCCTTCGCTGTCTACCAACACTCCATCACAATCAAAAATAACTAATTCTGTTTGCATTTCGCTCCACGTCTCGCCCATTTACAAATTCGGGATTGTCATAGAAGCGATCGCCACTCCGCCCCATAAAGGCGCATCATCCCCCAGCACCGCCGGCACAATTTCAAAATCCACTTCCGGCAAAGCCGTCTCCCGCGCCACCTGACGCACCACCCGCCAAAAATCCTCCCCCGCCTTTGTCACACCGCCTCCCAACACAAAGCGCTGCGGATTCATCAAGTTCGCCACATTGCCAATACCCACACCCAACGCCCAAGCAGCCTTGTGTAAAACTTCCTTCGCCAAATCATCACCAGCCGCTGCCGCCTCACTTACCAACTGTCCCGTCAACAACGTTAAATTATCCCCCACCAAACCCCTCAAAATCTCTCCATCTCTAAGTCCTTTGCGCCTCTGCGGTTCTTTTTCCAAAATTTCCTTAGCATTTTGCGCCATATAAGGCCCCGAAGCCAAACGTTCGACACATCCCCGCTTCCCACACAAACAAACTGGCCCAGCCGGATCGACAACGATATGTCCAATTTCGCCAGCCATCCCACCAGCACCCCGCCAAGGCTGGCCATTGAGTATCCAACCGCCACCCACCCCAGTGCTAACCGTAATGTAAAATAGGCTATCGTATCCTTGACCAGCGCCAAAGCGGTGTTCGCCCAAAGCAGCAATATTGGCATCATTATCTACACCAACAGGAACGCCAAACTCTTCTTCCAACAAGGCTTTGAGAGGAATATTTTCCCATCCAGCCACATGATGAGATAGTCGCACCATCCCTATGGAAGCATCAACCGGGCCGCCAAAGCTAATACCGATCGCAGCAGGTTTTGTGTCTTGCAGCAGAGAGTAAATGAGCGATCGCATAATTTCCAAGTCAGTGCTAGCATCTGCACCTACTGGCGAGAGACAACGTTCATAACGCAACCACTTTCTCGAACCGATATTGACTGTTGCTGCTGCCAGCTTAGTTCCGCCAAAATCGAGAGCTAAAATTAATGTCATAGTTTTTTATACCTATAAGTAGTTTCTTTCTCAAGAAAGATGTTTGCAAGCAAAATAAATTCAACACTAAAGAAAATGGCATACTAATTTAGTAAATTATGACTTCCGATCAACCCGATCCAATTATCGATTTCTCTCAGGCCAAAGAACCTCCTAGCTCTCTTGATGTTAATACTCAAGAGGCAGATCCCATTGAACCAGAAGAAGTTAGCGGACAGAGTAAGCAAAATCCCACTCCTGATGATTTGAATCGCGAAGATGAAGATCCCAGAATCGGGGGTAGTCAAATAATCAGTGGGAATATTTCAGCTGGATAAATAGTTACTCATTTCTTTGTGAGTTGAGTACTCCATCAATAAACTGTTGTAATCGTTCATAATGTGAACCTTTCCAATAAATGCGATCGCAGTCTTGGCAACGCTGGAATTGATCGATCTGCGATCGCACCTTTTCTGGCAATTGTTCAATAATGGATTGCTTATCTACAGACTCTAATAATCCATTGCAACGCAAACACCGTTTAAATGGTGCAATTAATTTAAATAAGTCGAAGCGTTGCAGTACTTCTATGATTTGTTGTTGAGGGTTAGTATTTCTAACATAATACCCATGCGTTACCAGACTACGCATTAATAGTCCTTTATCACGAGTCAAGAGAATGCGCCCTTGACTGGAGGATATTTCGGCTAATTTCTCATCCTCGTAGTCATTGCGGTACAAAGTATCAAAGCCTAAAAGTCGTAGAGATGTAGCAAGCTTGCCTAAATGAATATCTACAACAAAACAAATAGTACTGAGCGGTTCTGGCAAAACAGAAATACTTGGTATAATAACATTCCTAGCTGAAATTGGATAAACATTGATAATGTCTCCATCAGAAACTATGTAAGAAAAATTTACATATTCACCATTAACATTTATAGAATCCACCTCTGGATGAGGGACACCCAACGACTCAATCATGTCTTTAATAGAGGCTTTTTCCTCAAACACATGAGAGATTCTCACCTGTTTGTGATGCCGTGGTAAAAAATGATTCAATTCTGCATGAAAGTAGAAATATGCGATCGCCATAGCCACAGATATTCGGATTACCCTACTGGCAACAATTTGTCACAATTGCAAAACTTTATCTATTGTATTGAAAGAATCAATACTTCCTCAAGTGAGCTATCTCCACTATAAAATGCCCATTTCCCTTGATTTAGTCAACCTTCTAGAGGCAGCAAACGATCGTGGAATTATAAAGATTCTCAAATACTTGCATTTATTATTGAGTTCAGTTACAGTCAAAGCAGATGCATATAATCAAACCCTGACATACGCTTCAGGAAGTTAGATTAGATAAAAGGGTAAATAACAGGTTTGTTAATGTTGATGTCAGTAACGCGGCTAGTGATTAGTCATTAAGTTTTAACATTAACTTGTAACGCATGAAGTATAGGGCACTAAAGCATTTACCCCTAGTTTCAGTGTTTTTATTTTTCTAATCTAATTGAGAATTATTTGCAATATTCTGGAATGGATAGATATATTAAAAGTAGATAGTAGGAATAACTTTAATAATCTATATCTAGCTATTCCACATCTATCTTTAGAAATACATTTTTCAGAAAACACAAAGAATTATATTTTTATATGTAAAAACAGGATTTGTAACTAGCTATGAAAATAATTTCACCAAAACTTTAGAAAAATATCTTACTACTAGCAATATTTTTGATTGTAGTATTAGCTACATTGATATTATCAGCAAGTTAATCCTTGGTAATTCTCCAAGTAGCTTTTTGCCTATGTACAAGGTTTAATATATTTGATTTTACCAAAGAAAGTAAGTTCAGAAAAGCCGAGTTTCAGCAAGTGAAAAATTATAAAATACCAAATAACAATAAAACTAGATACAAAATTAACGCCAGTCATACGGAAAAATATCTCTTGACACTGTTTATCTTTATTGTGGAGAATTTATTAACTGGGAAGACCTCAATTGATAATGATGTTATAAAGTGGCTACCTAGTTTTAACTCGGAAATGAATATTGTTCTTTTTTATCTCCTTGAATCAAGGATATTGTATCTAAGAACACAATTGTATTTTGTAATACCTTTTGTCCAAAAAATATGCTAATGAGTACAACGAGATGAACACTTTTTTTTGTTCTGATGATTCGCGGCAAGTAGGAGAAGATGTTATTGGTAGTGCCACCAATTATCAAACTTATATTTTAGTTGAGTGTCCTTTACCTTGGACATCAGAAGCCTTTAACTCCAAGTGGGTGCCTCAGAATTTGAGGATTTTGGTAGAAGAAGTGAAGCGTGCAAAACTGCCAATTAGATTTCTTCTAATTGCTAATGATTTATCACACAAGGTAAATCACACTACGCTTTTGATTTATCAAAAAGAAGAGGGGCTAAGTAATGGATACCATAAACAGGAGTTTCAGCTAGCAAATATTGAGCAAGTAGCAGGAGTTGTCCAAAAATGGATATGGGGTATCGATTCTAATTTGGAAGTAGAAACTAGTACAACTAGAGATATTTTAGTTTGTACTCACGGCAGCCATGATAAGTGTTGTGCGAGATATGGCGCTCCTTTTTACTTCCAAATAACAGCGAGTAAAGCTGATTTGTGCTTAGATAATGTGCGAATTTGGAAATCATCGCACTTTGGTGGACATCGGTTTGCACCAACAGTTATAGACTTGCCAGAAGGAAGATACTACGGTCGTCTCGATCGAGATTCATTTAGATCGATTTTGACTCGTACTGGTGATATTCAATGCTTACATCAAGTCTATCGAGGCTGGGGAATTTTGCCTGCTGCACTTCAGGTTTTGGAAAGAGAGTTAATTCTCTATAAAGGATGGGATTGGTTTAATTACAAAGTTGCAGGCAAAATTTTAGAGCAAAGTTTAGACAATAATACTATCTTAGCTGAAATTAGTTTTGAACAACCTTGTGGTTCTCTCTATACTTATCAGGCTAAACTTGTAAAAGATGAAACGAAGACTCAACAACTGAAAAGCTCATGCAATGCGACACGAGAGTCAGTAGTTACTAAATATGCTGTTGGTAGTTTTTGGATTACCTCTAGTAAGGTAATGAGTTATAGTACGCAGAAGTAAAGAGAGAGTTTTTAAACGCAGAGGAACGCTAAGAGAAGCGCAGAGTAACGCAGAGTATTACTAAATTTAGTTTGCTACAAATTAATTCGCTATACAAATTCGTAATAAAATCTTTGCGTCTTTCTGCGTTTAAATTTCAAATCAAGATGAAGCCATATTTAAGACTTTTCGTAACAGTATTTGGTCTTCTAATTTGGCTTTTAAACGGCCATTTTCGATATCTCGAATCCAGCTTTGGCTTTTACCTGTAAGTTTTGCCAATTCTCTTTGGGAAAGATTTAAATTTTTTCGCGCCTGCAAAATCTGTTCGCCTAGCAAATCGTTTGTAGCTTTGGGCTTCTTTTTGGCTTTAGCAGTTCTTGTTTTCTTTTTTTCCGATTCTGAGATTTGCTGTTCCCATTCTGGCGGCAGTTCAAAAGCCAAAATCCGCGCATTCATTAGCAGATTCCATTTACCACGGGGGCCTGTGTCTGTGAGGCGAGTTTCAGCACCACCGTCATTAGTCCAAAATTCTAATGCTTCATCTGGATCTTCGGGAAGATCGATTAATTTCGCCCACAAAGGTTGAATTTCTGGTGGGTAAGTAACTGGATCGAAAAGTGGTTTCATTCCATAGTGATTGAGAATTTCCAAATCGCTTTCAAAGGTTCGCAGCAGACGTTTGCGTTCTTCTCGTTGTCTGGATGCAAGGGCGACTTTTTCCTCACCGTAAGCAATACGCAGCAAGGTAGGAATGGTGATGCGTTGTTCCTTGCCCATTTTGGTTTTAAACAGCAACCACAGCATTAGTCGAACTGCGCCTTCATGTTGCTGCCAAATACTCATGACTGTGGTTAGCAGCGTTTTAGGGAGACTGCCGTATTGATAGAATGCAGTTCGCTCTTTACACGCTTGTTTGTTTAAGAAATATTGCGCCCATAAACCTGCTTTGACTTTAAAAGTTAGTCCAATCAGATATTTGCATCCGAGATTGTCTTCTTGGAAGTGGTGCTGAATATCTACTAAGTGCCATAGGCGGCTACCTGTAATAGAAAATCCGTTAATTCGGCCTTGTTGCGGCCAGTCAATGGAGATCGTCAGGGAGCAAGCTTGCTGGACAAGATTTTTCATTAAAGCTAGCTTGGCTGCTTTACTTAAGTCTTTGCGCTTCTCCATCCCCAAATATTTCTCGATTTGTCGCTCATCGATCGCAAATTCTTGCTCCCAAGGTTGATCTAAGGCTGTAGCATAAGCTGCAAAAATCAGATGTATGCAAGCGGCTCTGATGTCAAGCCCCTCAATTGCTGCTATGTCTGTGGCCTTGTCGTTCACTTTCAAGGGATCTTGGATATGAAAAGCGATCGCACCTCGGCCTTGATTGACTTGTCGGCTATAACTGATGTACCCTTCTTCATCGGTTTCCCAATGTAGGGATGTGCGCTGCGCTAATACATTACAAGCTTCCCAAATTGCGATCGCTGAAGCAAATGGATTATTCTTGCCGTTAGAAAACAAATCTAAACTGGTAGAATCTCTCGGTTCAACTTTGCATCTCCCCTTTTTCGCCTGCCAAGGAATGGGAGACTTAGTTGGACAAGCTATTACACATTGTGGTTCTGAATAAAAGCCCTCACAATTATTACAAAGACCAGGATCGACCCAATATTCATTGTCCTCTATTCTGATTGCACCCGTAGGACATTGGGGGCGGCAGTTGTCACATCCAACGCAACTGTTGTTAGGAATTGTATAAGGCATTTGGCTCTTTTCCCACTCTAATCGTTGAGATGTCTGTCTCAGGTCTCCCCTGGATGAGTCCTGTCTATTCATGACTCGCTAGCACATAATCTTTCTAGCGAGAATAATTTTTCTCGCCCATTCACTCCCCACATCCATATTTTGACTTTGCATCCAATCGGAAGCTATTTAAGGCTTTTAAACCGAGCCGGACAAAACTTATTTATTAACTATACATTTCATGAAAAAAATGATGAATTTGTTCGTACAGAGCTTAGAAAGATATCTTAATATTCATTTAATTAGGTATTGAATGAACATTTGAGCTTTAACCATAAATTGTTTTGAGAACATATTTAAGCCTGATACAATTGGACTTTATCTGATTTATTAATAATTTTAATATTTAAGACACGCTCGGTTTCTGCCATAAAAATCACAGTTACTTTATAAATTGATTATGTTTGCTTCATAAATTCATTATATTGATTTAAATGTAAAACCAATATTTATTTTGTCATCATTTATATAAATAGTTGAATCAGAACAACTTGCAAATTGTTGCTTTGCAAAATACATATTGCATATATCAAAATGTAATTAATGAACATTTACTTTTGTATATATGCATACTGTTTATCTACATTTCTTTGTCTAAAGCTAAAAGTAGTTGAAAAATAATATCATCACTTTTATCGATATCCTTGCGTTTAGATCGGGCTTTAGCGACGAGGGTAGGTTTTAAACCTGTAATTTATGCGTTTCTTTTTTCTATACTTTGCATGGGAATAGCTGATTAGCGGCTGCTGCCTCCAGTCAGATATTGAGTCAGAGACTCAATGAATGCTTTCCCATGCGGAGCATAGGAACGAGGTAAACTTAAGCATTCATAATGATTATTGGCAATAATTTGCATTTATTTTTGATTTAAAAAATGATTTTTAATTGTGTTCAAAGTTATCGATTTATTATCAAGCAAAAGTGAGTTTTGAATACAAAAAATAAAAATATTAGGATAATATGATGATTAATGCACAAACAGATTGATAGGCAAAATTGCCAAGGGATTATTAATGACACAACTAACAGGTTTGACGTTTGGCGGTAAAGCTTGGACACCAAAATTCGCTCAAGAAATTGACAAAGATAAATGTATCAGCTGCGGCAGATGTGTTAAAGTCTGCGGGTACAATGTGCTAGGTTTGAAGGCACTCAATGAAGAAGGTGAATTTGTAGACGACGAAGACGATGACGAAATTGAACGGAAAGTAATGGCAGTTACTTCTCCAGAAAACTGTATTGGTTGTGAAGCGTGTTCGCGGATTTGCCCGAAAAATTGCTACACCCATGTTGCAGTAAATAATTAGAATTTTTAGAGTTAGTCCAAATTGTTGTTAATTCAAGGAGGCACTGTTTGTAAAAAGCGCAAATGCGCTAGGCAAGGTAACTTGAGGGGAATACTAAGTATTTACTGCAACTAATAAATAGTTCCCAGTAAACAAATCCGTAAATTGCAAAATGTCAGTTATTAACAAATTTAAACTTGCTGCTAATATAGCCTAATCAATATTAGGTCAACAGTGCCCTCTTGGAACAACGAGCTTTTTTGAAAGCAGGGGGCTAACTTTTTCATAGGAGTTGAAATATAGTTTGTATTTTTTTGGGGGAAAGATATGGAAAAAATCTGGAAGTTTCCCCCATTTTTAATGGCTGCACGTTAGAAAGTTAATAAGTGAAAAGGGAAAAGGGAATTGGGACTGGGGAATAGGGACTAGGAAGACAAAGAATAGTTTTTCTAATACCTAATACCTAATCCCCAATCCCCAGTACCCAATACCCAGTACCAATAAAAGACTGTTTACACAGGTAGCATGTATGCAACAAGTTCCTGTTTCATTATGGACTCTGGTTGCTGGGATAGTAGTTACAGCAATCAGCATTTTGATCGGTCACAACCACACTCTCATGCCGGTGCAGGCATCGCTACAAGCGCCTTTGGTAGACGGTTTTTTCAACGTCATGCTTACCATTGCGATCGCACTCTTCTTGGTGGTAGAAGGAACAATTGTAGTTTTTTTGGTTAAGTTTCGTCACCGTCGCGGTGATGATACCGATGGTTTGCCAATAGAAGGCAACGTTCCCTTAGAAATCTTTTGGACAGCAATTCCCACAGTGATTGTCCTCGGTTTGGGCATTTACAGTGTAGATGTTTTTAACCGAATGGGCGGCTTTGAGCCTGCTGGTCATCCTCATTCAGCAGCTCATGTTGCTCATATACCGGGGAGTGCTTTGGCAGCTACATTAAGCGATACTGAAGCAACAACTGCCCCAGCAATTGCCCCAACAATCGGTATTGGCGCGTCTCCTCAAACTCTAAACAAACCAGCCGATTTAGTTGTTGATGTCAAAGGCATACAATACGCTTGGTTATTTAATTACCCTGATAGTGGCATTACCTCTGGGGAATTGCACATACCCGTCGGTGCTGATGTCCAACTCAACCTTTCAGCACAAGATGTAATTCATTCATTTTGGGTGCCAAACTTCCGCCTGAAGCAAGATGCACTTCCCGGTATCCCTACCGAACTGCGATTTGTCGCCACCAAACCAGGTACATATCCCGTAGTTTGTGCTGAATTGTGCGGTGGTTATCACGGTTCAATGCGGACACAGGTAATTGTCCACACACCGGAAGAATATAATAACTGGCGGACAGAAAACCAGATTGCTCAACAACAAAACTTAAATCAAGTTGTTGCTGTTAATCCAGCCAACTTATCAACATCAGAGTTTCTCGCGCCCCACACCCATGATATGGGAATCAGTGCAGCAACTCTAGAGTCAGTAGTCATGAGTCATTAGTCATTGGTCATTGGTCATTGGTCATTAGTCATTAGTTATTGGTAACTGACAAATGACAACAGACAAATGACAAAGGACAAAAAGACAAAAGACAAATGACAAATGACAAAGGACAAAGGACAAAAATATATGACACAGGTAGAATTTCCACGAAATACTCCACCAGAAGGAAAGAAACCGGAAATGGTGGCTGGCCACGCTTCCCATCCGAAGGCGTGGAAATGGCAAGACTATTTTACATTTAATGTTGACCACAAGGTTATTGGTATTCAATACCTGGTGACAGCGTTTGTCTTCTATCTCATCGGCGGACTGATGGCTGTTGCTCTCCGTGTCGAATTAGCAACACCAGATGCAGACGTACTCGACCCCAATTTGTATAACGCTTTCATGACCAATCACGGGACGATCATGATCTTCCTGTGGATTGTTCCTAGCGCCATTGGGGGATTTGGTAACTATTTAGTGCCGTTGATGGTTGGTGCTAGGGATATGGCGTTTCCGAAACTGAACGCGATCGCCTTTTGGTTAAATCCCCCAGCAGGTGCGCTCATTTTAGGTAGTTTCATTTTTGGCGGTTCCCAATCTGGTTGGACAGCTTACCCACCTTTGAGCTTAGTGACAGCACCAATCGCTCAAACTATGTGGATACTTGCGATCGTTTTGGTGGGAACTTCCTCAATTTTGGGTTCGCTGAACTTTGTAATCACCATTTTGATGATGAAGGTTCCTAGCATGAAATGGGATCAAGTGCCCCTATTTTGCTGGGCAATCTTAGCAACCTCTCTGCTGGCACTTCTCTCCACACCTGTATTAGCAGCCGGTTTAGTTCTGCTGTTGTTTGACCTCAACTTTGGCACCTCCTTCTTTAAACCAGATGCAGGCGGTAACGTTGTAATTTATCAACACTTGTTCTGGTTTTATTCTCACCCGGCAGTATATCTAATGATTCTGCCCATCTTCGGCATCATGTCGGAAGTAATTCCAGTTCACGCCCGCAAGCCAATCTTTGGTTATAAAGCGATCGCTTATTCTAGTGTAGCCATCTGCGTTGTCGGTTTGTTCGTCTGGGTACACCATATGTTTACCAGTGGCACACCCGGTTGGATGCGGATGTTTTTTACCATCTCTACTCTTATAGTTGCAGTTCCCACTGGCGTGAAGATTTTTGCCTGGGTTGCTACCCTTTGGGGTGGTAAAATCCGCTTCACAGGTGCGATGCTTTTCGCCATTGGTTTGTTGTCCATGTTTGTCATGGGCGGCTTAAGCGGTGTGACGATGGGAACAGCCCCCTTTGATGTTCACGTCCACGACACATATTATGTTGTTGGACATTTCCATTACGTTCTGTTTGGCGGTTCCGTGTTTGGCATTTACGCCGGTATTTATCACTGGTTCCCCAAAATGACCGGACGAATGTTGAATGAAAACTTGGCACGCATTCACTTTGCCCTTACCTTCATCGGCACGAATCTCACCTTTTTACCCATGCACGAATTGGGTTTAAAAGGAATGCCGCGAAGAGTGGCAATGTATGACCCCCAATTTATCGACCTCAACCAAATTTGTACCTTTGGTTCATTTGTTTTGGCGATATCGGTAATTCCTTTCGCCATCAACATGATTTACAGTTGGTTGAAAGGGCCTTTGGCTAGTGATAATCCTTGGCAAGCTTTGACTTTAGAATGGACAACTAGCTCACCACCTGCAATTGAAAACTGGGAAGTGTTGCCGGTTGTAACTCATGGCCCTTATGACTACGGTCAGGAGCATAGAACTGAATTACAGTCATCAGCGACGCCGGAAGCTAGTGCTTAGGTAGTAGAGTGAGTAATGCGATCGCACTCAAAGTCACTAAAACCTCTAGTCATTAGATTTGAAAACTCAAAACTCCAAGCTTGGAACCCAAAACTTCAAGCTTGGAACACGAACGCCCGAATCAATAAGGGACTTCCAACTAAAATAAATATCCTATCTTGGTGTAGGCAGGGGGGCAGGGGGCAAGGGGAGAAAGAAAAATACGATCTGAGTAAATTGGATAATTTATTTTCTGGAAGTCCTTAAACGAACGCCCGAATTCAATAAACGGACACCCGAATTCAATAAACGGACGCCCGAATTCAATAAACGAACGCCCGAATTCAATAAACAGACGCCCGAATTCAACAAATGGACGCCCGAATTCA
>NZ_JAVRCL010000041.1:55238-73660 GCF_034530775.1 Nostoc sp. DedSLP04
ACGCCCGAATTCAATAAACAGACGCCCGAATTCAACAAATGGACGCCCGAATTCAGAACACGAAACTCGGAATTTTCAAAATTCCTGAACAAGTTAAGAGTTTGGCTAAACAAGAATTTTGGATAAAGAATGGAAATTTTGCCACTTCAGACTTCATTCTTTATTCAAACTTCCACAACAAGACAGAGTAGATCGTATTGTCAAAAAATCTATGACTATAGCTACAACCACAAGCGAAGAACACAGTGCAGGACACGAAGAACATCCAGATTTAAGAGTCTGGGGATTGTTGACGTTCCTCGCTTCTGAATCCCTAATGTTTGGGGGATTTTTTGCCACCTATTTGTTTTTCCGAAGCAGTACAGCCGTTTGGCCTCCAGAAGGAAGCGAAGTAGAACTACTTGTGCCGACGATTAACACCATTATTCTGGTGTCTAGTAGTTTCGTGATTCACTTTGGTGATACGGCGATTAAAAAGAATAACGTCAAGGGAATGCAACTGTGGTACGCCATTACTGCAATCATGGGGGCAGTTTTCTTAGGTGGTCAGGTTTATGAGTACTCAACATTAGGGTATGGTTTGACCACCAACGTCTTCGCCAACTGCTTTTATATCATGACTGGGTTCCACGGTTTGCACGTTTTTGTGGGACTGTTATTGATATTACGCGCATTGTGG
This sequence comes from Nostoc sp. DedSLP04, assembly GCF_034530775.1. NCBI lineage: Bacteria > Bacillati > Cyanobacteriota > Cyanophyceae > Nostocales > Nostocaceae > Nostoc > Nostoc sp. DedSLP04. Next base: position 55,918 of record NZ_JAVRCL010000041.1, read on the forward strand.
CGATCGCGTCTTCCTGGTGAATATTCTGCAACCAATCATACTTTCATCGAAATGACAGAAATTTACTGGCACTTCGTAGACATTATTTGGATTGTTCTGTTCACTTTGGTGTACGTTCTCACTTTGTTTTAACAAAAGTTAGGAGTGAGGAGTGAGAAGTGAGGAGTTAATAAGTTATAACTTCTAACTCAGAATTCACAACTTCTAACTTATAACTCCTAACTCCTAACTCCTAACTATCCAAGAGTTCATTATGCAAGCTAATACAAATAAATTCTCATGGTTTCAGGTTCCAGATAATATCAAAGACCTATTAATTTTAGCTGCAAAAAGCTGGGAAAATACATCAGAATCAGAAAAATATATTCAACAAGCTTTAGACCAGACTGGTGAAAACACAGATGTCTTGGTAGCAGCATATAGATTTTTCTATTATAAAAATAATTATTCTCTTGCATTACAAACAACAGTCAAATTATTAGATAAAATTAAAGAACTAGAAAAACTTCCTGATGACTGGGAGCAACTTCAGCCGATATTAGTCAATCGCAAAGAAGACCCACAAATTCGATTGTACTTAAATGCTTATGCTGCTTCTGGATTAGTGCTAGCAAAGTTAGGAGAAATTGAGCAAGCCAAAGAAATCAGCACCAGAGTCAAACAGATAGACGAAAAGAATGATTTTGGTTCTGGTATTCTGCTGGATATTCTGACACGTCCAGCAGAAGAAGACGATTAATTAGTCAATGCACTTCTCTGTAAAAGAGTGGGGGGACAAGGGGACAAGGGGACAAGGGGAAAAACCATAGCAATGCCCAATACCCAATGCCCAATGCCCGATGCCCAATGCCCGATGCCCAATGCCCGATGCCCTTTTTGTGAAAAATCATGAACAATTGGTTATCTACCAAATCCTATTCCTTATTAGGAGCAAGTACTGATAGTAACTCTATCATTCCTCCTATTAACATACCTACTAAACTGCCTGTAGGTAACATTCCTAATGTCTCACCGATCATTGTGATCCAATCTTCGCCACTATCAATTTAAAAATTATGAAAGGTAGGGATTGGCTGCTAACAGGGGACGGTCAGCATCAAGCTTGTAAATCTGTAAGAGCCTGGGATTTATTGAGAGAAAATTACCGCCTTTATCGGTTTTTAACTGAGGTGGAAGATGTTCTCAATAGCAGCGACAATGAAACCAATTGTCTGCCAGAAATTCGGATGCTTGTAAGGCGCTTAATGGTAAATTCCTACTGGGTGCAAAGTCAAAAGTTAGAACCTTCACCCAAAACGGGAAGCTCTGTTTTACTCCTATATGATGAATTGGGTTTTCCCTTAACTGTGCAAACAGTAACATTTGCACCGGGAACCCGTTCAAACATTCATAATCATGGGACATGGGGAATAGTGGCGGTGTTAAAAGGCCAGGAAAAAAATACTTTTTGGCGACGCACCAATAGCCCAGAATTTCAGGACAAAATCGAAGCAACGGGAGAGATAACTCTCTTCCCAGGAGACATTATTAGCTTTACTCCCGATGCAATTCACAGTGTAGAAGCAGTGGGTGATGAACCAACTGTGACTTTCAATATTTATGGCGAAACCGATCCAAATGAGAGGTTTGAGTTTGACTTAGTTAGCCATAAAGCGAGGAATTTTTAATTTCATCGGTTCGTAGTTGGCGCTTTAGCGCAAAAGAGTAATTAGGAGATAGTTGAATGGCAAAGGTAATTTTCTATAGCAAACCAGGCTGTAAAGGTGGAGTTAAGCAAAAAGTTTTGCTAACAGCTGCCGGTCATGAGGTGATACCACAGAATCTGCTAAAAGAACCTTGGACAGTTGAACGGTTGCGTTCCTTTTTTGGCGATCGCCCCGTAGCCGAATGGTTCAATCTTTCCGCCCCCAAGGTAAAATCTGGTGAGGTGGTTCCTGAAAAAGTGGATGAACAAACCGCTTTGGCGCTGATGCTGAAAGAACCACTGTTAATTCGCCGCCCTTTGTTAGAAGTAGGCGAACAGCGCGAGGTAGGATTTGATGTACAAAAGATTGATGCTTGGATTGGCTTACAAGCTGTAGATGAATCCTTGCAAGAAATCAGCGACAAGCTTCTGAAGCAAGATTTGCAAAACTGTTCCCACGGTAAAGATCATAGCCATCAACACCATAATCACTAGGCTGGCTGTAACCATCATGGCGAACAACATCAAAAGCAAGGCAGCTTGTAGTCATTAGATTTCTTGCAAAAGTCTATAAATAACACTCTAGCCCTGTCAAGGTAAAAAAGTAACCTTGACAGGGCTAGTACAGTATGGCGTAAATTGTCTAAAACTTTTACACAATGGTAATTACGAATTACGCAAAGTGGTACTAGTCTTAGCCTTTAGCTAAATTCTTGTTGGATGTGTAGTAAACCTTACTACCAGTATCAGGTACAAAATGGCAGCTGATACATGAATTCCACAATGACTTCCAAATTGGTTCTTCCGCCTTGTGGAAATACTCACCCATCACTGGTTTGATTGCCTCAGTTGCCTTCAGCAAATTGTAGTGAGGGATGTTAAGGAATATATGGTGAGCAACATGAGTACCGATATCGTGATGAATATGATTAACTAAACCATAATCACGGTCAATACTAGAAATTGCGCCTTTGAGGAAAGTCCAATCTTCTCCACGATACCAGGGAAGCTCTGGCTCAGTATGGTGCAAGAATGTCACCAAATCTAGCCAAACTATAAATACAAGGTAGGGCACAGCGTAATATTTCAGCAACCACATCCAACCCCATTGGTAGGTAAGGAAACCCAGCAAACCTACCATCCCAATCAAAAGGACAGTGCTAGTGATAACATCCCATTTTTCCGATGATTTGAAAAGCGGACTGCTGGGCAAAAAGTGAGAGCCTTCTTTATTAGGAGAACGCTTAAACAGATATACAGGATAAGCCAAGAGAAAAACATAATATCTGCCTATCTTTTGGGCTAAAGGCATCTCTTTGTATTGTGATTCGGTCACAGGATACCAGCTTTCATCGTTATCGATATTGCCAGTATTTTTGTGGTGAGTTCTGTGACTAATCCGCCAACCATGATAAGGAACAAGTATTGGTGTGTGAGAAAGATGTCCAATCAAATCATTGAGCCATTTATGCTTAGAAAAAGATTGGTGTCCGCAGTCATGCCCGACTACAAACAAAGCCCAAAACATCGTTCCTTGCATTAGCCAGAAAATCGGAAAGAAAAGCCAAGAATCCAGGTAAGAAGCAACTGCATAAAGCAGACCGATAATTAAAATGTCACGAAAAAAGTAAAAAAGTGATTTTGTCACATTGGGCTGAAAGCATTCCGCAGGAATTGCAGCTTTTAAATCCCCAAGTGTGAAAGGCAATTTAGTCGTATCCTCAGACGTTTCAGAAGGAGGATTATTGAATGTGATGATGTTTGATGGCACTGGATTCTTTTGATTGGATATAAATCGGAACTTTAATTGAGACAAAATTATCTCACCTATAGGATGCCCACGAAACTAGCGATCGCTAACATCAAAGAAGATAAATTTTGGCAATTTAGCTAACAAATTTTAGTTAGTAAAAAGTCGCCAAATTCTATTTAAACACAGCATGATAAACGCTCTCGTTGAGTTCAAGAGCGTAAGTCTAATCACAGCGCTATTTATTGCTCTGTATAATATTCGTTGAAAGTTTTATAGCCAACATCAGTTGTGTATAGTTGACACTGGTCTGTAATCTGCTTCATTAAAGACCAAGAAAACTGACACTCATCATGTAGATAAGGCTGCCAATTTTCTTTGATGCTGCTGTAAGCTAGCCGCAAATTATAAGAAGGAATCGCAGTGGAAATATGATGAGGGACATGAACATTGATATCGTGGCACAAAACCTCTACCCAACGCGGATAATCGCAATGAATAGTTCCAAATAGTTGTGCTAGAGCTTCGTTCCACTTGTTCGCTGTCGTAAAAGGAACATCTGCGGCAGTATGGTGAACAATAGTAAAAGTACTCATCCAAAAATGGTAAATCATCCAGGGCACTAGCCAAAATTTGACAAAGCCCCAGATACCAGTTGTGGCAATGAGAGTCGGGAAAGCGATCGCAGCAAACACAACTACTACAGCCACAGACAGCTTGATACTCGATTGGTCTTTCGTTTTGAAGTTCCGCCAATCAAAATGCACCACAGCCCAATGTCCAATGGAACCTACCCACCAGAAGCGTTTACGCATGAACAGTTCAAAAGCAGACTGTCGGGTTTTATCCCAATCTTCAAACACTTCTGGTCTGATTGGATGCCAAGCGTTGTCCTCATCCAGCTTGTTGGTATGAGTATGGTGATAATTATGCTTAATGCGCCAACTGTGAAAAGGGTAAATTAACGGCATCATGAAGAAATGCCCTACCAAATCATTTACCCAACGACGTTTGGCAAAAGACCTGTGACCGCAATCATGGCCAATTACAAAAAAACCTGTTAAAGCAGTACCCGTAAAAATCCAAGCTAGGGGCAAGAGAAACCAAGGAGCGATAATCAGGCTGTAATAACCCAACGCAACTGCCAAGACACTGAGTATTACTTGTGTCCAAGCTTTGCGACGGTTCTGCTGAAAACATTCCCGTGGCAAGGTTTTGACAATATCTTTGAGCCGAAAGTCGGAATTACTAGGCTCGTTACTTAGTTTCTGGCTATTAATTATTGATGTAGTCATGGACACCTAAAAAACAACAAACTCCTCCACCAAGTCACCAAAAAGTAACTTGCAGTAAAATTTCTTCACATTAGCGCTTTGGATTATAGCAACCTAACCGACACAAGCGCACCAGTAAATAGCTTTTTGAAAAGTTAGGAGTTAGAAGTGATGAGTTCAAAAAGGTATATATCCTAACTCCTAACTCCTGTAGAGACAAGGGTTAATCGCGTCTCTACTCCTAACTAACTTTTGTTGGGGCCAACTTCACATTAGTTGCCAGACCAACTGCTTGCAACAATTGAACTGTCATCCAGGTTAAATCGATTTCCCACCATTTCAGCCCGTGACGAGCTGAATATTGAAAAGCATGATGGTTATTATGCCAGCCTTCACCGAAAACTAGTACGGCTACCCACCAGCAATTAGTCGATTTATCGCCAGAATCATAGCTCTGATAGCCAAATTTATGAGTAGCGCTGTTCACCAACCAAGTGCAGTGGTAAACCCAGACAATGCGAACAAAAATTCCCCAAATAACAAACGGCCAGCCACCTAGAAGCAAAAGCAATACACCTAGAGCAACCTGGATTAAAATGAAATATTTTTCTAAAAACTGATAAACTGGGTCTTCGGCAATGTCTTTGGTGAAACGAGGAACATCAGCGTGAGCGGGACAGTAGTGAATCAGCCAATCCATGTGGCTCCACCAGAAGCCTTTATTAGAATCATGGGGATCGGCATCAGTATCTGAGTGTAAATGATGAATGCGATGCGTCCCTACCCACTCAATTGGGCCTCCTTGACACGAGAGTGTGCCGAAGAAAACCAAGAGATACTCTAGCCACTTGGGAGTTTGAAAACTGCGGTGAGTAACAAGGCGGTGAAATCCGAGAGTAACTCCTAAACCACCTGTTATCCAGTACAGCAAGAAACCTACACCAACTGCCGTCCAGCTAAAGTTACCAGGAACAAAGGCAAATAAAGCGCCGATGTGCAGTCCAATGAAAAATAGGGTATTGACCCAGTTAATTTGAGGTTTGGTTGAAGTAGCAATTGTCATGCAGTAACCTGAATTTTAATTTTCCAGCTTAAGAACAGCGCGATCGCAAAATCCGCATATCGATAATTTTTTTTTGAACGAGGAACTGATGAACAGCTTAGAACAGCTGCGGCAAGCAGAACAGGCACTATTAGAAATTTTTTCTGGTATTGACGCTCAGGTCAAGCATAATCTAAAACGAGTGCTGGATGCTTTTCGTAATCACCGTGTAGGCGCACACCACTTTGCAGGTGTAAGTGGTTATGGTCATGATGATTTAGGACGAGAAACTTTAGATAAAGTTTTTGCCGAAGTTATGGGCGCTGAAGCTGCGGCCGTGCGGGTTCAGTACGTTTCTGGAACTCATGCGATCGCCTGTGCTTTGTTTGGTGTTCTCCGTCCGGGAGATGAAATGTTAGCAGTGGTCGGTTCTCCCTACGATACGCTTGAAGAAGTTATTGGTTTACGAGGTCAAGGTCAAGGCTCTCTTATTGAGTTTGGCATAAATTACCGCCAATTGGAGCTAACCCCAGAAGGAACCATAGATTGGCAAGCTTTAACTACTAGTGTGGCTGAAAACACTCGTTTAGTCTTAATTCAGCGCTCTTGTGGCTATTCTTGGCGTCCTAGTTTATCAATTGCCGATATTGAAAAAATCGTCCACTTAGTCAAACAGCAAAACCCGAATACCGTTTGCTTTGTAGATAACTGCTACGGCGAATTCATTGAAACCAGAGAACCCACAACTGTAGGTGCTGATTTAATGGCGGGATCGCTGATTAAAAATCCTGGTGGCACCATTGTCAGCGCTGGCGGTTATGTCGCCGGTCGCGCCGACTTGGTAGAAGCAGCCGCCTGTCGCCTTACGGCTCCCGGTATCGGTAGTTATGGCGGTGCTACTTTTGACCAAAATCGCCTGCTGTTCCAAGGTTTATTTCTAGCGCCGCAGATGGTAGGAGAGGCAATGAAAGGGACTTATCTTACTGGTTATGTGTTTGATAAACTCGGTTATCCAGTCAATCCCCCTCCCTTGGCTCCCCGTGGGGATGTAATTCAAGCAATTAAACTCGGCTCTGCCGAAAAGCTAATTGCTTTCTGTAAAGCCATACAACAGCATTCTCCGATCGGTTCCTACTTAGACCCCGTTCCAGATGATATGCCAGGGTATGAGAGCCAGGTAGTTATGGCTGGGGGGACATTTATTGAAGGGAGTACTTTGGAATTATCAGCAGATGGGCCTTTGCGTGAACCTTATGTAGTTTATTGCCAGGGTGGGACTCATTGGACTCATGTAGCGATCGCCCTAGAAGCTGCGATCGATGCAGTTGGCAGTAATGGTTATTGAGAAGGCAGGAGGCAGAAGGGAAACCCCATAAATAAATGCCAACGTATTTTAGAAGATTTGTTCGCTAGACAGGAGAACGACTAGTAATGAGCGATCGCTACACCACCACTGCTGCACGTCTCAATATTTACACCCAAGGTCAAGGATTCCCAATTTTGGGCTTACATGGTCATCCTGGTACTGGTCATAGTCTTTCTGTCTTTACCAATCATTTATCAAAACGCTACAAAACTTTTGCCCCGGATTTACGGGGATACGGCAAAAGTCGCTACAACGGCAATTTTGACATGAATGACCATTTGACTGATTTAGAAGCACTGCTAGACCGTTTGCAGATTGAAAAGTGCCTAGTATTGGGATGGTCACTTGGTGGCATTTTGGCAATGGAGATGGCATTACGTTTGCCAGAGCGCGTTACTGGGCTGATTTTAGTGGCGACAGCTGCAAAACCCCGTGGCAGTCATCCTCCGATTACTTGGCAAGATAATTTATATACTGGCATTGCTGCGCTATTAAACTATATAAAACCGAGTTGGCAATGGAATATTGAAACTTTTGGTAAGCGATCGCTTTTCCGTTATCTAATTCAACAACATACATCTACTAGTTACAATTACATCGCCAAGGAAGCAGTACCAGCTTATTTGCAAACCTCTCCAGCTGCTACTCGCGCCCTCTATAGTGCAATTCAATCAGGATACAATCGGCTTCTAGATTTAGAACAAATACAATGTCCTAGTCTAGTACTTGCTGGCGAACAAGACCGTCACATCACATCTGATTCCAGCTTACAAACTGCTCAACACCTCAACAATTCTCAGTGGCACTGCTATCCCAACACCGCCCATCTTTTTCCGTGGGAAGTTCCCCAGTTGGTGCTGAATGATATTGACCATTGGCTCGAAGAACATCCGCAGGTAATTCGTAATTCGTAATTCGTAATTAAACTGAGAGTCACAAGAATTGACTATAAAAGGTTTAGCCGTTACAGGTGGGGTCTAAATCTTCACCCGTAATGTAATTACGAATTACGAGTTATTAATAGTCAAAAATAGTGAAAAAATTTTGACTATTGACGAAGAAATGGAGAAGGAAGATGTGGTGACGCAATGAGTGAAAAAGACGTAATAACCCCCGTAAAAGAATTTTCTGTGTCTTTATATCTTTACGTCTTTGCATCAGAGCCTCCTTTTCATTCTCTGGCCTAACTTAAATTTGACCGCCAAAGGCAGGCTGTACTTTGCGGTCAAATCTTTCCCCCAAGTCGTCAGCAATTGTTAAGTTACTAGGTTTGCAACGCTTGACATTCACAATAATTCCCTGCGCTCCTTCAAGCTCTAAATCTTCTATGTATCCTTTACTTGCTAATGTTGCATCAGAAGAATTTAGAAATGGCCCGAAGTAATACGTGCAACGGGGATTCTGCGTCACAATCTCTACCCACCAAGCCAAGCCGAGGTAGTCGAATGTGTTAATTAACACTTCCTTGAGGTTATGCCAAATGGTTTTCATGGTTTTCGCTGATTTATAAACGTCTACAGGGTGTTAAACGATAGGGTACTTTATTATCTTTTACATTTCTTTATACTCTGTTACTGTTATTTTTTCAAAGAGATTTTTTGCAATTTATCTAAGTGCAGCGTATTTAGCGATCGCTGGCGATAAATCTCATAAAGCGCCATACCTGCGGCTACAGAAGCATTCAGGCTGGGAGTCTTACCCTGTAGAGGAATCGATACTAAAAAATCACACGATCGTTGAGTCAACATACCCAGACCTTCACCTTCTGAGCCAATTACCAAAACGATTGGGCCAGTAAAATTGACTGTATGCAAAGGTTCGCTACCACTTGCAGCAGTACCGTAAATCCAAAAGCCAGCTTCCTTTAATTCTTCTAAGGAGCGGCTGAGGTTGACAACTCTAGCTACAGCAAAATTTTCTAAAGCGCCTGCTGCCACTTTCATGACAGTGGAAGTGATCCCAGATGCCCTTCTTTGGGGAATCACCAATCCTTGAGCGCCTATTGCTTCGGCTGTGCGAATAATTGCTCCTAAGTTGTGGGGATCGGTAATTCCGTCAGCCACGACAATTACAGCATCAGTTACAGATTTGCACTGCTCAATTAGATCGGCCAATTCCATGTAAGCGTAGGGAGCAATTTGTGCAGCCACACCTTGGTGATTAGCGCCGTTGGTGAGATAGTCTAAACGCTTGGGTTCAACCTCATCGATAACTGTGCCATTTTCCTTTGCTTGTAAGAGGAAATGGTGAAAGCTGGGATCGTACCGCAGACGGGTAGTAATCCACAGACGATTGAGATTGCGCTGATTTTGCAATGCACTCAATACTGGATGACGACCGTAGATGAGATCGTTATCTTCTTCTGTAGATTGTGTAGATACAGACGGCTGGGAGAAGTTGCTATTTCGTTGTCGCGAGTTCCCATAACTGGGGTTGCTATCTATTTTCTTGGGATTGCGATTCGGATTAACAACAGAGATGGTGTTGCCATCTACTTTTCTGGGGTTGTGAGTTGGATTCGCATCAGAGATGGGGTTACTATCTATTTTCCTGGGCTTGCGAGTCGGATTCGCACCAGAGATAGGGTTACTATCTACTTTTCTGGGATTGCGAGTCGGATTCGCAACAGAAATGGGGTTGCTATCTATTTTCCTGGGATTGCGAGCCGGGTTAGTAATAACACGTTTACCCTTAATTTTTACGGGTTGTCCCCGATTTGGTTCGCTAGAAGTCTTGACTTTTCTGGGTTTATCCTGCATTTGAGTTATGAATATAGCGTATGGTTGCTCGTTCCGATTACCTCAATTTTTTGAACCTAATCTAGTGTTGTGGCTACTGCGAAATTGAGTTTTCACTCTTTTTCTAGATGAAGTATTTGCAACAGTTCGGTTAGACGTTGGTAATCGGTGATATATAAGTAGCCTATTAAAGTTTCTAGACTAGTTGCCTGTTGATAAATTTCGGGATTAAGTCGCTTAGGGCGTCCTGTTGCGGCGTTTCTACCCCGTCGGAGAATTTCTAATTCGGTATCCCTGAGATGAGGAATCAGCGATCGCAAATGTAGCGCTTGTGTTTCTGCTCTTACCTGCTCCACTACCAGACGATGGTAAATTCCTGACCGCTGCAATGGCAGCAGATAGAACATTCTAACATACAACTCATAAATTGCATCCCCTAAATATGCTAAAGCACTAGGAGAAATTTGTTGCACTTGCGAGAGGGAAATCTGTTGGAATGGCCCTGTGGTTGCCAAGAGTGCTTCAGTCCAAGACAAGCTCTGTTTGGGAGTTTCATCTTGTCCATCTAATAGCTCTTCCTCCTGTGACTTCACAAATAAATCATTCCTTGACGGGCTACATTTGGCAGGCATTCTTGGCAAAGACTGATTTTTCTGAAGTATGCCGTGATAGTATACTTAGCATAATCAATACTATCAAAATTACTTCCTAATTTCATCTTTTTGATTGAGAGTTGGCATTTAAAATCACCCTGATGTCAACATCTATAAACCAAATTTCGCCTACTTGTTGTGGTCTGCGCCTAAGATAGGGTAAAATTTTAACATCAACTTCACCCTTCTACTTGGTAGCATTGCCATACTTACTGAGTAAACGACAACTTTTAACTATACAGCATCAAGTCAAGTCTATCTATAAACAAATCTGCTGGCTTTGTATTTCTTACAACAAATATCTCAGACTTGATTATTTATTCAATATTCTACCCAACGATTACATACCCAATAGAGACCCAATTTATTGGGTCTCTATATCTTTAATTATTACTCAACTTTAAACATAATAGCTCAACTGGCTTTATGCCTCTCCCACAAGGAGAGAGGTTTTCTGCCAGAAGTTTTAAAAATTAAGCTATCCGATTTTGAATTTGGATAGCTAAATTTACCTCTCAGATCGAGCAATCAAGACTACTTGACGTTTTCTAGAGCGTCTTCAACTGATTTTTGCAGGGAGAGAAACTTCTCTAGGCGAACAAGCTTGACCGTTTGAGTTACGCGGGCATTCGTGACAATTTGCAAAGTGCCATCGGCAGTTTGAGCCTGCTTGGCTAGCTGCACCAGAGCGCCCAAGCCAGAGCTATCAACAAAGTCAATTTGTGAGAGATCCAAAATAATGTGCTTAGGGCCCTCGTCTATCTTGCTGCCAAGTGTCTTGCGAAATGTCGGCTCAGAAAAAGCATCTAACAAACCTGTGAGGCGGAATAGCTGACAGTTATCCCGGACTTCACGAGTGCCCCTCAGGCTAACGGTTAGATTCAGTGGCTCAGCAATAATTCCCTCCTCATGAGTTAAAGTGAACGCTCAAGTATAAATGGTTTTTGAGCAAGTTGTCTACAATCTGTTGAAATAGGGGATTGGGGATTGGGGATTAGGGATTAGGAAATTTCTTTCCTCTATAACCCAGTACCCAGTACCCAGTACCCAGTCCCCAGTCCCCATTCCCTATTTTTACCTCACCTCTGCCACGGCTTGACGTGCTGTTCGCATGGCTTGAACAAATTGCTCAAACAAGTAATCAGCATCGTGTGGGCCAGGACTAGCTTCTGGGTGATACTGTACGGAGAATACAGGTAGAGATTTGTGCCGTACTCCGGCAATAGTGCGATCGTTTAAGTTTAGGTGGCTAATTTCTACAACTGTCGTAGGTAAAGAATCTGGGTCAATAGCAAAACTATGGTTTTGACTAGTAATTTCTACTCGTTGTTGTAAACCGGCAGGCTGATTCAAACCACGATGACCAAATTTGAGTTTATAGGTTTCTGCCCCTAGTGCATGACCTAAAATTTGGTGTCCCATACAAATACCAAAGATGGGTTTTTCACTTAACAGGAGTGCTTTGGCAGTTGCAATCCCTTCAGTGACGGCAGCAGGGTCGCCAGGCCCATTAGAAAGAAACACACCATCTGGATTGTATTTGAGAATTTCTTCTGGTGGTGTATCAGCAGGTACAACAATTACCCGGCAACCATAACTGACTAAGCGACGTAAAATATTGCGTTTAACGCCAAAGTCAAGAGCAACAACGGTAAAGGCTTCCCCAAGATTTTCCCCAGCCTCCGAGTTAAATTCCCAAGCTGGAATTGTGGGATCGGACCATTCATAAGCCGTTGAGGTGGTGACTTCACCAACCAGATTCAATCCTGCCATGTTGGGGGCTGCTAGTACCTGCTCTAGCAATTCCGCTTCATCGAGAATGGTTGTAGAAATGCCACCGTTCATCGCTCCGAACATCCGAATTTTGCGGGTGAGGGCGCGGGTATCGATGCCGTAAATCCCTGGTATTTGGTTTTGTTTGAGGTAGTCAGGTAAAGATTGTGTCGATCGCCAGTTACTCGGACGGTGACAAATATTCCGGGCGATCGCACCCCGCACTTGGGGGCCATCGGATTCTTCATCTTCGAGATTGACGCCAGTATTCCCCAATTCAGGATAGGTAAAAATCACAATTTGACCCCGGTAACTAGGGTCAGTCAGAACTTCTTGATAGCCTGTCATACCAGTGTTGAACACCACTTCTCCGATCGCGGTTCCCGTCGCACCGAAAGACCAACCGCGATAAGTGGTTCCATCTGCTAGGACAAGTAAAGCTGGTATTGAGTCAGTCAGGGGCATAGTAGATTGGGCAGTGGGCATTGGGCATTGGGCATTAGGCATTGGGCATACTCTTTCTTATCCCCTATTCCTTATTCACCAATACTGCGATTGTTAATTATCCCATAAGTTGAGCAATTGGGAGTTTTTAAAATAGTTAATTAAAATTAAAAGGGAATTAAAGTAGCGGGAGTGGATTTGGCAAAGCTTGGGCAGTTAAAATTAATTATGCTTCAGTCTTTTTTATCCCGTGCAACCCTAATTTTTGTCTCAAGCGCTCTAGCGATTTTGTGCGTTGCCTGTAGTGAAGACAAACTGAACACCGCTACTGGTGGCGACGAGCAACCTACGCCAATTGGGGATCTAGCACCAGTCCAGCCTAGCGTTGAACCAGTAAGACCAGCAGCTACCCCAAAAGCGCGGCCGCTAGATCCGTTTGAAAGTGAACCAAGTCTTTTTGAGATGGGACGAGACAAAGCTGTTGGCGCTTGGAGTATCAGCCAATCGGCTCAATCTCCAGATGATTGGAAATTGGTGGCGAGTCAGTATCAGGATGCGATCGCGCTGATGCAAAAAATACGGCGACAAAGCCCAGAATTTGCGATCGCTCAAACCAAAATTACGGAATATCGCCGCCAAGTTAAATATGCCCAACAGCAAGCTAATCCTCGCCCTGTCGCAGTTAGAGAACCTCATAAAATAGTCGTTGTTGTTCCTCAAAGAGAAACCACACCAAAGTTCACTTTACCTCCACGAGAAACAAAACCGTTATCACCAGAGCCAGCTTTGCCGTCATCAGCAGTGGTGATTCCCGATGAAGCAGTATTTACAGCGCCGATAAAAAGACGAATTGGTGGTACGCCAATTGTGGAAGTTACCTTTAATGGTCAGCAACAATTTGAGATGATTGTGGATACGGGAGCAAGTGGCACTGTAATTACCCAAGAGATGGCTAATGCTTTAGGAATCGTCACAGTGGGAAAAGCCAAGGCAAATACCGCCAGTTCCAGAGCTGTAGAATTTCCTGTGGGCTATGTTAATTCGATGGCCGTTGGCGGGGTAGTAGTGAATAGAGTAGCAGTAGCGATCGCAGGTGCGGAACTAGAAACTGGACTTTTAGGACATGACTTTTTTGGCAACTACGATGTCACCATTAAGCGTAATGTGGTAGAGTTTCGCCCGCAATTGCGATCGCAAATCAATTCCCCAGAAACTCAACTAACTGCTCCAACTTCGTCCAAGCAGCCCCACTTTGTAGGATATCCTTAGCGATTTTAATACCTTCGGCGTGATCGAGGAAGGCGATCGTACCCGCGACTTGCAGCGCCAACGACGCATTTAAGGCAACTGCATCTTGTTGCACCTGAGTTCCCTTACCTTGGAGTACCGCCTTGAGAATCTCCGCATTCTCTTGGACATCTCCACCCCGAAGCATACCTATGGGAGCTGGTGTTAAATCCAAATCTAGGGGATTAATAGTAGTTAACTGCACTTCGCCGTTTGATAACACCGCTAAGTCAGTTTCATCTCCTAACCCAGCCTCATCAAGTTTTTCTCGCCCGTGCAATACAATCGCCTTTTCCTTGCCCAAATTCTGTAAAGCTTCGGCAACAGTTGCCAAAAGTTTGGGAGTAAATAAGCCCACCACCTGCCCAGTTGGACGCAAGGGATTTACTAACGGCCCGAGCAAATTAAAAATTGTTCGCACTTTCAAAGTCCGCCGTAATGAGGCAACAGCCTTGAGTGCTGGATGCCAACCAGGAGCAAACAAGAAGGTGATCCCCACTTCTTGTAGTGCTGCTTGTACTTTTTCACTAGAGGCACTTAAGTTTACACCCAATGCTTCCAATACATCTGCACTTCCTGTGAGACTTGAAGCTGAACGATTACCGTGTTTGGCGACAGGTATGCCAGATGCAGCAGCAACAAAAGCAACTGCTGTGGAAATATTAAAGGTTGATGAACCATCGCCACCAGTGCCACAGGTATCAATTAAGGGGATTAGGGATTGGGGATTAGGGATTGGGGATTGGGTAGATTCTTGCCCAGTCCCCAGTCCCCAGTCCCCAGTCCCCAGTTTTGATTGAGATTGTAATACCTCCGCCATACCGGTCAACTCGTCGGCAGAAATGCCTCTAAAGTTAAGTGCTGTTAAAATTGCTCCCGATAATTCTGGGGGAACCGCTTCACTGAGCCAACCCTTCATCAATTCAGCAGATTGAGTGCGAGACAATGATTGTCCATCTATTAATTGTTGCAGCAGGATATACCAGCTAGCAGACGATTCTTGAGCAGGGATTGGAGAAGTTGCCATAGCTAAGATTTGTATGTTGTAGCTATATTGAGAGCTATGGGAGTTATACTACCGGAAAATTGGAAGCTATCAAAGTTAGGCTTAAATCTCAAGGCTTAATTGCAAAGCTGGATTAGCAAGATTCTGAACTTGTGATTTTTTCTTCAAATCAAGTTTAACTTTGTAGTTAGTAATGAATAACTCTTTTCCTTTAGCTGCACCACTTTGCTTATAGTTATTCATCCCATACTGTAATTCCCACTCTGAAATATTAGCCCATTGAAAATTTTCTATAATTTGCGTTGAATTGTCGTAGGTAATTAGCCAGCGATGATGACATTGTTGCAAAAGTTCAGAAAATTTCTGATGTTCAAAAGAGGTGTGTAAGTCACCGTCTTTACCGTATAGCTTTGATTTAGTAGCACTAAAATATGGCGGATCTAAAAATAAGAATACATCTTCTCCATCTGATTTTAATAAATGAGTGTAATCCAAATTGGTAATTTGAACATTTTCTGATAGAATGTTTTCTAACTTTTCTAGCCGTTCTATTGAAGAATCAGTAAATCTTTTATGGAAAGCTTGTTCAGAAAAACCACCTGATTCTACAGTTCCAGAAAAAGTAATTCTATTGAGTACGAAAAAGCGAACTGCTCTTTCTAAATCAGATAAATTATTTACATCTACACTAGTTAATTCTGTAAATAGTGATTTACCATCTGTATATTTGACTTTAATATGTCGAATTTCTTTAACTAATTGAGTTATATCAGATTGAACAAACTTCCAAAATAAGAAGAGTTCGCGGTTTAAATCATTAATCCAAATCTTAATATGAGGAAACTTTTGTCTTAAATAAATAAATACAGAACCACCACCCACAAAAGGTTCTCGAAATTCAGAAAAGCTATCTGGCAAGTATTCAACTATTTGATTTATTGCTTTTGACTTACCACCAGGATATCGTAAAGGACTTTTGAGCATAATTAGAAATCATCACATATCGGTTAAATTGCCAAAAATTAAAATTATAGCCTAATAATAAAAGTCCTCATTAGAGGACTTTGCAGTGTATACGGGTATTCAAGCTATACTACCAAAAAGCAGGAATATTTCTCTCAAACTGAGAATATGTTACTATTCAACATTGGTACTTAATATTAGACCAAGGAATTCCAGCGAAAAAATCCCTACCCACCTTTAATATCTCAATGATTTCCTTAATGCAATCTTTTGATTCTATTGTAGAAGATATTATCTCACGCTGATGATCAAGATATTTGTTCCAATCACGTTCTACTACATCAGCTACTTTTTCAAAACCATCAGCTGTGTCTTGCCAGAATTGGTCAATTCCTTTGAGGAACTGTTCACATACACTCTGTTTCTCAAAATCTTTAACAAGCTGTTTAGCTAAACGCTTTTGCCATGATTCTGTCCAAGAACTCCATAAGTTTGCTACTGCCAAACCTATCGTAATAGATAGACCTATCCCAAGCACAATTGGGCCACCTATAGCCGCGACGATAGTCATTATTCCAGCCGTACCACCACTGAAACCAAAACCAACACCAAGTGCTGATAAAAAACTGACAAACTTAGCAACTAAGATGTAACCGCCAAGATTTCCAAAAGATATTGCCCAAGCCGCCAAAGCACCAAAGCTACTTAAACCTGCAACTGCGCCCATAACAGATGCTTCCCAATCAAAACGAAAAGTTTTGGAATTTGTATATTCTCCTGATTTGTATCCATTAAATTCTGCTTCTGGGTAGCCTTGAAAGAAAGTATCAAGTTCTATTTTGAATTTTTCAGAATTTTCTTTCATAAGCTTTTCTAACTCATTTTGAAGTTTTTCAACCAGATACCCAGCAAGATATTCCTGCGCATCTTTTTTGTCATCGTACTTTTGGCGAATGATTTGTTCTACAGCATCAACATTGAGTAGTTGTTCTGTATACTTCTGAAAATCAATTTCGGTATTTTTTTTTAATTTATCTATATTTTTCCTCACGTTGTCACGTTTAAGTTTATTTTCTTGCTGCCGAACAGACTCATTTTCTGTCAATACACTTAATTGCGATCGTTGTGCATTTTGTGCTTCTATATCAGCAATACTTGTGTTATATGTATCAATCAAGCTAGTATACTTTTTTGTATTATCCTCCTTTATAGCTTTCATTTCTCGATCAATACGGCATATACGTGCTTGAGGTAGAGAATCACCAAGTATATTGGTTAATTCATCAAATAGGTGCTGACATCTATCCGGTCTTTCTGACCAAAAAGTGAAGAATCTTTTTCGTACTTCTGCTTCAGTGATGGCGCGATTTGTTTTTTCTCTACGACGCTCTAGAACAGTTTCGCTGAGGTTTTTATAAAATCTTTTTGAAGCTTTATCTGAGATTTCTTTCAGCTGATGGTCAGAGATACTTGGATCAGCATGAGTCGCTACAATGAAGAAGTTGCCTAGTGTTGGGAAATTATTGCATTCAGTTTCTGGAGCAGGAAGTAACCGTAGTAAACCGCCAAGGCGAATCATGTCTTGGCCGTTAATATGACCTTTGGCTGGCGAAGCATACAGCAATATATCGGCTATCTGTGCAGCACTAGTAGCTTTTTCAACGTCTTTTGAGACTTTATCAGGTTGATCAGAATAGCCTGGGAGGTCTATTAGACATGTCCTTAAAACAAAAGTTATGGAAAAATGATACAGAAATAAAAAT